>NZ_JAQKGP010000026.1:0-66297 GCF_027956525.1 Agrobacterium sp. ST15.13.013 | reverse complement strand
TCACCATCTCGAGAGCGGTCTGTTCAGGAGCAGGTTTCTTCAACATGTCCCAATGAATCATAAACCCCCAGCTCACGCCAGGGGTTTGTCAGCAGTCTGAGCCGGCTGCAGAGCCGGCTTTTTTACACGTTACCATAGCGGACGTTTACGCCGCCGAGCGGGCGTTGGCGATAACGCCGACGAGATCGTTGACGATCTGTTCCACCTTCGCACTGTCGTCGCCTTCCGCCATGACGCGGATCAGCGGTTCCGTACCCGAAGGGCGAATGACGAGACGGCCATTATTGGCCAATGCGCTTTCCGCATCCGCAATTGCCTGCTGCACAACAGGGTTTTCGAGCGGTTTGCCGCCGGAAATCCGCACATTCTTCAAAAGCTGCGGCACAGGCTCGAACTTGCGACAGACTTCGCTGACCGTGCGGCCCGAGCGCTTGACCTTGGCGAGAACCTGCAAGGCCGCGACAAGGCCATCGCCCGTCGTGCCATAGTCCGACAGGACGATATGGCCGGACTGCTCGCCGCCGACGTTGAAGTTGTGGTTGCGCATGTGCTCGACGACATACCGGTCGCCCACCTTGGTGCGGGCAAGGGTAAGGCCCTTGTCGCCCAGAAAGCGTTCCAGCCCGAGGTTAGACATGACGGTCGCGACAATGCCGCCGCCGCGCAGCATGTTGTCGGCAGCCCAGCTATCGGCGATGACAGCCATGAGCTGATCACCGTCGACGATCTCGCCGCGCTCGTCGACGATGATGACGCGGTCCGCATCGCCATCGAGCGCGATGCCGATATCGGCCCGCACCTCGTGCACCTTTTTCTGCAGGGCTTCAGGATGGGTGGAGCCGCATTCGAGATTGATATTGATGCCGTTCGGCTCATTGCCGATAGTGACGACTTCCGCGCCGAGTTCCCAGAGCGCAGCGGGCGCCACCTTGTAGGCCGCGCCATTGGCGCAGTCGATGGCGATCCGCAGACCGCTCAGCGTCACGTCGCGTGGCAAGGTGCGCTTGACGAATTCGATATAACGATAAATGTCGCCGTCCACACGCTTGGCACGGCCGATCTCGCTCGGCTTGGCAAGCTGCGCATAGATATCCTTGTCGAGAAGATCCTCTATCTCCAGTTCCAGCTCATCGGAGAGCTTGTAGCCATCCGGTCCGAAAAGCTTGATGCCGTTGTCGGAGAACGGATTGTGCGAGGCCGAGATCATCACGCCGATATCGGCGCGCAGCGAGCGGGTCAACATGGCGACGGCCGGAGTGGGAATGGGCCCGAGCAGGAAGACATCGAGACCGGCGGCGGTGAAACCGGCGACCAGCGCGTTCTCCAGCATGTAGCCGGAAAGGCGCGTATCCTTGCCGATGACGACGCGATGGCGGTGATGGCCACGACGGAATATCGTCCCGACCGCAATGCCCACACGCATCGCCAGATCAGGCGTCATGGGGAATACGTTCGATTGTCCGCGGATACCATCGGTTCCGAAATAACGGCGTGCCATTTAAACTCCAAATCTTTTCCAGCATTCCGGCAAAAGCTGAAAACAGCCGGAAGCGTTTTTGGCTAGATGCCACAAACCACGACAAACAGCACGTAAATTACCGCAAAAATGGCTTATATCTTGTTACCAAAATGAAAAGGCCACCCGGAAACCCGGATGGCCTTTTACAATTCTCAGCTTGCGCGCACGATCAATGCGGCTGCGGCTCCATGCCGCCTTCGGCCTCGCCGTCGCCTTTTGTTTCACCATCGGGCTTCGCTTCGCTGGGACCGTCCTTCTTGGCGCCGGCTTTCGGCACCGCCGAACCACGGCTGCCGGGAGAATCGTCACCCAGATCGCGCGCGGGCTTCTCACCCCTCAGCAGCGCCTTGATCTCGTCACCCGTCAGGGTCTCATATTCGAGAAGACCCTCGGCAATAGCGACAAAGCCATCGTGGTTGTCCGTGAGGATACGCCGTGCTTCCGTGTAAGCCTCGTCGATCAGGCGGCGAACTTCCGTATCGATGGTCTGGGCAGTCGCCTCGGAGACGTTCTTCGACTGCGAGACGGAATGGCCGAGGAAGACTTCCTGCTGATTTTCACCATAGGACACCTGGCCGAGAGCATCGGAGAAGCCCCATTGCGTGACCATCGCGCGGGCAAGCTTGGTGGCCTGCTCGATATCGGAAGATGCGCCCGATGTGATGTTCTCCTTGCCGAAGGTCAATTCTTCAGCAACGCGGCCACCCATCATGATGACGAGACGCGACACCATCCACTTGTAGCTCATGGAATAGCGGTCGCCTTCCGGCAGCTGCATGACCATGCCGAGCGCACGGCCGCGCGGGATGATCGTCGCCTTGTGCAACGGATCGGCCACGGCAACCTTGAGTGCGGTGATGGCATGGCCCGCTTCGTGATAGGCGGTCAGCTTCTTTTCGGCCTCGGTCATGGCGGAAGAGCGGCGCTCCGCACCCATCATGATCTTATCCTTGGCGTCTTCGAATTCCTGCATGGTGACGACGCGCTTGTTGCGGCGGGCAGCCATAAGGGCGGCTTCGTTGACGAGGTTCATCAGGTCCGCACCCGAGAAACCGGGGGTACCGCGGGCCAGAACCTTGAGGTCGACATTCGGCGCCAGCGGCACGTTGCGGATATGCACCTTAAGAATGCGCTCGCGGCCGACAATATCCGGGTTCGGCACGACGACCTGACGGTCGAAACGGCCGGGACGCAGAAGTGCGGGGTCGAGAACGTCGGGGCGGTTGGTGGCGGCGATGAGGATGATGCCTTCATTCGCCTCGAAACCGTCCATCTCGACCAGCAGCTGGTTCAGCGTCTGTTCGCGCTCATCGTTACCGCCGCCGAGGCCAGCGCCGCGATGGCGGCCGACGGCGTCGATTTCGTCGATGAAGATGATGCAGGGCGCGTTCTTCTTGGCCTGTTCGAACATGTCACGCACACGGCTCGCGCCGACGCCGACAAACATTTCCACGAAATCCGAACCCGAAATCGTGAAGAACGGGACGTTGGCTTCACCGGCGACGGAACGCGCGAGAAGCGTCTTACCCGTACCGGGAGGTCCGACGAGCAGCACGCCGCGCGGAATTTTACCGCCGAGACGCTGGAACTTCTGCGGATCACGCAAAAATTCCACGATTTCCTCGAGGTCCTGCTTGGCTTCGTCCACACCTGCAACGTCATCAAACGTCACGCGGCCATGGGCTTCCGTCAGGAGCTTGGCCTTGGACTTGCCAAAGCCCATCGCACCACGCGAACCGCCCTGCATCTGCCGCATGAAGAACAGCCAGACGCCAAGAATGAGGAACATCGGCAGAAGCGTGCCGAGATAGCTCAGGAAACCGGAGGAACCATCACTTTCGGGACGCGCCACGATGGTCACGTTCTTGCTCTGCAAGCGCTCCATCAGGCTGTCGTCGATGACGGGGGAATAGGTCTGAAAGGCCGTGCCGTTTTCGGTGTAGGTTCCAAGAACCCGGTTACCGGTGACGGTCACGTCGCGAACTCGCCCGGAATCCACATCGCGAAGAAACTGGGAATACGGAATTTCCCGCGAACCCGTTTGCGTCGGCGACGTCTGGAACATGCTGAACAACGCGATCAGCAGCAGGGCGATCACGGCCCACAAGGCGAAATTTCTGAAATTTGGGTTCATCGAACTCCCCGAACTCACACGGACATATCTGCTGCCCGCCATTATGTGCCCCTAACATAAGGACGACATATGCCGTTGCCAAGGCAAAGCGCATTTTCTGATGCGTTTTGGTGTAAAAACTATTCCATGGCAATTCACGAAAAAGAGGCCCGATTTAAACCGGGGGCTGTGGATATGCGGCGCGCCCGAATAAATTGGCGATTGCGTTCGCCAACTCAAGGTCGAAACGCGGCAGGAAAAGATCGAAAGGCGCAAGCCTCGGCGTGATGGTGACAGTCTCCACCCACGAAACCGGCCCGTCGGCCGCTACGGCAATTTGCGGCAGGCCCGCCATTGCCTGTTTCGCCACGCCAACAGGTACTGACGGAAAAAGTGCGGCGGCTTCCGCAGCATTGCTGGCCCTGCGCGCTTTGACACGCACTGGAAAAGCCGATCCGTTCTTTACGAAGAAGCGATCGTCCCACAGCATCTGTTCGTATGCGCCAATATGTAGCTCTGGCAGGCTTCGCTGCTCGCGGAACATATAAAGCCCGTCCCGCCGGCGATCGAGCAGGACGCGACCAACCGTCAACCGCCCGTTTTCAGCCTTATCGAGGAACCGCAAAACGCGCTCGAAGCTGCTTGCGGCCGGAAAATATGCCCTTCCGCCAAGGGTTGCGATCAGCGTCGCCAGCCCATGCCGGAACGCGGGAAGATCGGGATTGACACTATCGCCGGCCAATCTGGCGAGCGCAGCATGAAAGACCTGTGTGTGGCCGCGCAGGAAAGCGGCCGTTGTTTCGGAAAGCGCCTGCCTTTTGAAAGAGGTTTCCGCATCGATCCGGACGGGAGAGACGAGAAGCGTCTGCCGTACACGCACTCTCTCATATCGGGTGTTCTCATTGCTCGGATCGTCAAACCAGCAGCGTGAGCGGGAAGACACATAGTCGCGGATCGCCTGCCTCTCACACCTCAGGAACGGCCGCATGACCCAGTGGCGGCCATCGTATAAGACCGCATCCGCCATGCCGGAGAGACCAAGATTGTCAGAACCGCCGTTCCGGGCGGCGCGCATCGCCACGGTTTCGCGCTGGTCGCCGATTGTATGTCCAGTCACGACAAGATCAGCGCCGGTCTCGCGGGCGACCTCGGCAATCAGGCGGTAGCGGGCAAGCCGGGAGGCTTCGGAAAGGCCGGAGACCGGTTTGTCGCCCCCCCATCGGCGGATGAAATGGGGGATGCCAAGTTCGGCGCAGAGCGTCGCCACTTTGCGCGCCTCATCGGCGGATTCCGCTCTCAGCGCGTGGTCGACTGTGACGGCGGAAAGGCGTAACCGTTCCTGACCCATCTCCGCCGCTGCCTCATGCAATGCCAGCAACAGGCCGCAGGAATCACTGCCTCCAGAGATTGCGACAAGGATATGGGCGGGCGTGTGCAGATTTTTGACAAAAGACCTCGCCGCCGCGAGCGGTGCAACAGTCTTTTCGCTCAGAATGCGGGCGTCAACCGGCATGGAAATACCCGCCATGACAGGGAAAAATCAGCAGCTCAGGCGCTTCTGTTCGCTGGCAACCTTGTTCAGCACGGTCTTCGAGGCACTGGGATAACGCTTCGGCACCTCGCGCAGCGTGGCGCAGGCGGTTTCGGTATTGTCGAGAGCGGCAAGCGACATGCCGAGCTTCATCAGCATTTCCGGCGCCTTCGGAGATTTGCCGTAGGCCTGATGGCCGTTCAGGAAGGTTTTTGCGGCCTCATTGAATTTGCCCTGAGAATATTGCGCCTCGCCTAACCAGAAGCTCGCATCCGCGGCCTTCGCGCCCTTGGGATAACCCTGCAGATATTGCTGGAACCCCTGTTCCGCCAGCTTGTAGTCACCCGAAAGAACATGGCCGTAAGCGGCCTGATAGATATCGCCTTCACTGGTAAGCGCGGCCGTATTCACCGGATCGGTCTTGCGCTGGCTATTACCCGTGTTGACGCCAGGAAGGCTGGCGGAGGAATTGTTTGCGCCCTGATTCAACGTGCCGCCAACCGGCATTCCCTTGGAATCGAGTTCAATCGAACCGAGCGTCGTCTCACCCGGCGCGCCTGTCGGAGCACTGGAGGGAGCAGACGGAGAAACGGAAGCGCCACCCTCGGGTGGCGTTTCGATGATCGTTGCAACGTCGTCGGTCGGCGGCGTGGCCGGATTGACCGGACTGGCTTCAGCCTTCTTTTTCGGCGCAGCGGTCGGGCTTGCACCCTTGCCGCTTTCCAGTTCCTGGAAGCGGAACTCATTGTCTTCCTGTGCTTTGCGGATCGTCTCCTGCATCTGCAGAAGCTGGAAGCTCATTTCCTCGATACGGCCGTTGAGCTGCCGGATCTGTTCTTCAAGCTGCTGAACCCGATAGGCTTCATTGGCTTGAACCCGGACGACCGGGGGCTGCTGAGAGTTGATCGTGCCGAAGCTACCCCCCGCACCGAACAGCGGACCCGAAACGGCGATGCCGCTCAAGCCGGTGCAGGCTGCAAGCCCCAGCATTCCCGCCACGACAAGTTTCTTCATCTCATTCGTCCTGCCTTAACTGATTTGCACCGGAATGGCGCAAGCCGGATTTTTTCCATATCAACCGAAAAAGCAACTTAACTTCGGCCAAACTATGAAAAAAACAAAAGGCGGCCCGAAGGCCGCCTTTCATTCTCGTTCACAATAACGTCAGGCCATTACATGCCCGCGCCACCGAGAACCGTCACAGCACGGCGGTTCTGGGACCAGCAGGAAATGTCGTCGCAAACCGCGACCGGCTTTTCCTTGCCGTAGGAGATCGTCTTCATGCGGCTGGCCGGAACCCCCTGGGAAGCCAGGAAGTCACGGGTTGCAGCCGCACGACGAGCGCCCAGCGCCAGGTTGTATTCACGCGTGCCGCGTTCGTCGGCATGGCCTTCAACGGTGATGGCGTAGTTCGGATAACGGGCCAGCCACTGGGCCTGACGCTGCAGGGTCTGCTGGGCGTCGGCGCGGATCGAAGTGGAGTCGGTGTCGAAGAAGATACGGTCGCCGACATTGACCGTGAAGTCCTGCTGGGAGCCCGGCGTTGCGGAGCCCGCGCCACCGAGGCCGAGTTCACCGGCGCTGTTCGGCATGTTCTTCTTGTTCGCGCAGCCTGCGAGAGCAAGCGCGAGCGTCATGGCGATGACAGCCGGGTTACGGGCCAGTTTCTGCATGGGGCTGAGTGCCGAAATGTGTGTACGGCTCATCGCCGGTCTCTCCTTAGGATTTCAATAACGTTGCCGGACACTAACTGATCGCGGTTAATAGCCGGCAAACGCTTATGGTTAACAGAAAGGAAATGTCCCACCTTTTGCTCCCTCACAACACTTTGCGGCAAGAAAGAGGCGCACTTCCCCATCGTATCAAGTAAAACATGACGGCGCCGGTTCATACCGACGCCGTCATGGCAGTCATATCAGTCCAGAAGCGGCGACCATGCCGGATCCGAAGCGAAAGTCGGCGTCTTGATGAGCTGTTCGTTATAGCCCGTCAGGTCGATCGAATAGAGCTGCGGACCGCCCGCGCCGGCGTTCTGACGGAAGAACATCAGCACGCGACCGTTGGGCGCCCAGGTCGGACCTTCATTATGGAAGCCGCTGGTCAGGATGCGCTCGCCCGAACCGTCGGGCTTCATCACGCCGATCGAAAACTTGCCGCCCGACTGCTTGGTAAAGGCGATCAGATCGCCGCGCGGAGACCATACCGGCGTGGAATAGGAACCGTCGCCAAAGGAAACGCGCTGTTGCCCGGAACCATCGGCATTCATGATGTAGATCTGCTGGCGGCCGCCACGGTCGCTTTCGAAGGCAACACGCTGACCATCCGGCGAATAGGACGGCGCGGTATCGATAGCGGCTGTATTCGTCAGCCGCGTCGTGGTGCGCGAACGCAGGTCCATGGTGTAGATATTGGCATTGCCATCCTGCTGCAGGCTCATGATAACTTTCTGGCCATCCGGCGAAAAGCGCGGCGAGAAGGTCATGCCGGGGAAATTGCCGACAACTTCACGCTGTCCGGTTTCCAGCTGCAGCAGGTAAACGCGCGGCTGCTGGCCTTCGAAGGACATGTAGGTCACTTCCTGACGGTTCGGCGAAAAACGCGGCGTCAGAACGATATCGTTCGAATTGGTGAGGTTGCGGACGTTGAAACCGTCCTGATCCATGATCGACAGCTGGCGCTTGCGGGCCGTCTTCGGGCCGCTTTCAGAGACGAAAACGACGCGGGTATCGAAGTAGCCCTTTTCACCGGTGATGCGCTCATAGATGGCATCGGCGATGATGTGGGCGACGCGCCGCCAATTTTCCGGCTGGGTGAAGAACTGCTGGCCGGTCATCTGCTGGCCCGCGAACGTATCCCACAGGCGGAACTCGGCGCGCAGGCGGCCATCGCTTTCACGCGTGACACGGCCGGTCACGAGCGCCTGGGCGTTGATGACCTTCCAGTCCTCGAAACGCGGCTGCTGATCCGGATTGCTGATCTTTTCAATGAAAGCGTTCTTGTTGACCGGCGCGAATAGGCCGGAGCGCTGCAGGTCGGCGGCAATCACCGCGGAAACCTGTGCGCCGATGCCGTCGCTCGACATGAAGTCGGTGATGGCGATGGGCAGCGGCTCGACATTGCCCTTGTTGATGTTGATTTCCACCCGCGCAAAAGCCGGTGCGGAGAAAACCGACATGAGGGCCGCGACAGCGAGCACCAGCCGGATCGGCGAAAATATCTTCATGTTGCCAGGCCTTTCAGCATTCATAGCAATTCACTGGGATCGAAGTTCACGACAACTTCGTTCCATGCGTCATATTTATCGGCAGGAAGGTTCGTGAAAGGAGCAGAACGCATGATGGCGCGATACGCTCCGCCGGAAAGAGCACGGCGCGTCCCTTCGGAACCGCCGGTCGCCTCGATCTCGGGCCGACCGATGATCGACCCATCACGGTCGAGCTTCATGGTGACCCGGACGCGAACGTCCGAGGCATCTGCCATGCCGGGAATGATCTGCCAGTTCTTCTGGATCGCGCCGCGCAGCGCGTCCATTTCCGTCTGGCTGAGCGTCGAACCGCCCGTCGTCTTCTTGCCGCCAAGCGAGGCCTGTTGGGTGGAGCGCTTGGCGCCGCCGCCCGAAGGCGCCTGCTTGTTCAAAAGCGCGGCGATATCGTCAGCGTTAAAATCGCTTTCCTTCGAAGAGGCCGATTTCGCAGTCTCCTGCTTCTTCTCGCCGGGTTTCTTGTCGGAAGGCTTGTCAGTGGACTTCGCCTGATCGGGCTTGGTCTCGGCCGGTTTTTCAGCGGGCTTCTGCTCTGCGGGCTTGGTCTCAGCCTGCTTCGGCTCTTCCGGCTTCGGCGGCTCGGGGCGGGAATTCGGGCGAGGAACGTTCTGCGGCACGGGGATTTCGGCCGGTTCCTGCTGCGCGGGCGGCGGCTCTTCGGCCTTGGTTTCCTGCGGCGGCGGTTCCGGCTTCGGCTGCGGCGCGATCTCGGGCTTGGTTTGCGGCAAGGCAGCCATTTCCTGCGGCTTCGGAGCCGAGGTTTCTTCCTTGACGATTTCCTTTACCTCGTTCGCCTTGGTATCGACGACGGGTTGCGGCTTTTCCTGCTTTGGCGGAGCGGCGGCGCTGAGATTGTCGTTGGGCTTGGTGGTCGGGGTCGGCGGCGCTTCGATATCGGCCGTGTTGTTGCCGACATTCTGGGCGTTCTCGACAATATCCGGCCGCGTAGTCGGCACCGGGGCTGACTTTTCCGCTTTCGGCGCGTTCTTGTCGCCTTGCTGGATCTGGCTCAGCTCCTCGATAGGCACCAGTTCCACCGGCAGGGCCTCTGCCTGCGACACGTCAAGCGGCTCCGGCGACCCCAAGGAAACAAGGGCGAAAGCCAGAAGCGACGCGTGCACGATCGCGGATGTGGTAAGGCTGCCCTTCATCGCTTTACGTCAATTGTCCTGTTTCTGCTGGGTCACGAGGCCGATATTCTTGAAACCAGCCGCCTGGATACGCGCCATCACATCGGCAACGACGCCATATGCAGCAACGGAATCCGCGCGCACGAAGATGCGTTCGTTATAACCTGTCGTGGCAATCGCCTGCAGCTTGTCGGCCACTTCGGCCGCCTGGATTTCGGTTTCCTGCAAATGGATCTGGCCATTGGCATTGACGGAAATCGTGATCGGCTGCGTGTCTGAGTTCAGCGCATTGGCGGATGTCTGCGGCAGGTCGATCGGCACGCCGACAGTCATCATCGGCGCCGCCACCATGAAGATGATGAGCAGCACGAGCATGACGTCGACCAACGGCGTCACGTTGATCTCGCTGATCGCACCGCCCCTGCGTCGTCCGCCGCGCCCCCTGCGTCCACCGGAACCGCCGCCGCCACCTGCTGACATACCCATATCATCTACTCCATTTTGCCTTGCGGCAAATTACTGCACAGCATGCGGCCGCTTATTGGGCGGCCTGCCGCGTCTGAAGTTTTTCATCGATCTGGCGTGACAGGATCGCGGAGAACTCGTCGGCAAAACCTTCCATGCGGGCGGAAAGCTTATGCGCGTCGGCCGTGAACTTGTTGTAGGCGATAACCGCGGGAATAGCCGCGACAAGACCGATAGCTGTCGCCAGAAGCGCTTCGGCGATACCCGGCGCCACGACCGCAAGGTTGGTGGACTTCGAACCGCCAATCGCCTGGAACGAGGTCATGATACCAACGACCGTACCGAAAAGACCGATGAAGGGACCGGCCGAACCGATGGTGGCGAGCGAACCGAGGCGCGCCTCGTATTGTTCGCCTTCACGCGCAATCGTCACGTCCATCGCCCGGTCGATACGCATCTGCAGACCGATGGGCGAGCGTGCGCCGCGCTCGAAGGACTTTTTCCATTCGCGCATGGCGGAAACGAAAATCGCCGCAAGACCGCCGTTCTGGCGTTCCGCCAGCGTGCGGTAAAGCTCTTCAAGCGACTGGCCCGACCAGAACACCTGTTCGAACTGGTCGAACTGGCGTTTTGCCTTGCCGAAGCTCACATACTTGTCGAAGACGATCGCCCACGTCCAGACCGAGGCGGCGATAAGTCCGATCATCACGAGCTTCACGATGAGGCCCGCCTGCATAAACAGCGCCCAGAGACTTACATCGTGCGTCGCCGCTGCCAAACCTGCCTGTTCCATAAATATCCAATCCCCGAATCCAAACGCCCGGTACGGGACCGGGCGATTCAAACGCGTGTTAACGCTCGAAGCTATGCGGCCGCAGCCGCCAACCCCTTAGCCATACCCCGATACTTGCCAGTAAGCCTTACTTGCCAATAAATTTGGTGAAAGGAAGGCGTGCGCCGCACAAATACCAGTTGCTAAAGTAAGACACCATTATGGTTAAAGGAGTGTTACAGCCCGGCCACGCAGGACGAGTTTACTGGACCGGGCCGCCGATTACTTCAGGAATTTTTCCGCTACCGTCTCCGGAAGGCGCCTCGGCCGACCATTGGCATTGATGACGGCGATGATGACCTTGGCGGCGACAAGCAGCGTTTCGCCGCGTCGGATTTCCTGATTGAGCACCATTTTCGCGCCGCCCGCCTTTTCGGTGATGGTGGTGATGGTCAAGACGTCATCCATCCGCGCCGGGCTCTTGAAATCGATCTCCATGCGGTGAACAACGAAGACCAGACCCTCCTCATCGGCGGTCAGAAGCGCGCTTTGTTCGCAGCCCAGGCACCGCAGGTAATCGGTGCGGCCGCGCTCGAGAAAATGCAGATAACGGGCGTGGTAAACGAGGCCGGAGAAATCCGTATCCTCATAATAGACCCGCTGGGTCAGGCGGTGGCCATGTTCGATGAGTTCGCCTGAAAGCGAAACTACAAGCTCGCTCATAGTGTCTCCTTGAGAATTTTGGCTACACGGGCCCGACCTTCCCGAACGATAAGATGCGCGTGCAACGGAGGCAGCGCCTCGATACGTTCCGCGATAAACCGGGGTCGGAGATCATTTTGCAGCAGGGCAGCACGCTGGGCGGCCAGCCAGCGGAATTCCACTTCGACTCCATCCAGCACCCGATGCACGATATCGCTTTCATGGAACGGCAAAGGCTGGTGAAGTGAGATCAGATAATAAAATCCCAGCTCGTGGGCTGCGTACTCGCCAAAGGTGAAAAAATTCTCGGCCGACCAGAGAAGGCGTTCGACCGAACAATCCCGGTCAAGTTCCTCACCGATTTCGCGGATAATGGTTTCCTCAGAGCTTTCGCCGATTTCCGCCCGACCACCCGGCAGGGCCCAATAGCTGTCGCCAACACCGCGCTGAACGAGAACATGATCATTCTGGAAAATAAGCGCCGCAACCCGCATGCTGAAAAGCTGCGGTTTCCGGTCCAGCCGGATCATGTGGCGTTCAGGCGCAGAGGTCATTTATCGTCCAGATCGCCGTCATGCCAGACGAGGTGTCGTGTGGCCTTCGGCAGGTTCTCTATTTCGTCGGCGATGAAATAGGGCGGAATATCGAGCGCCGTCAATGCCTGCCGGGTTGCCGCGACCCAGCGGAACTCGAGTTCGTTATCGCCGTCCTGAACGCGGTGAATGATGTCAGAGGGATGGAATGCGAGTGTGTCCGGCAAATCCATCAGGTAATAAAACCCGAGTTCGTGCCAGTCCTTGCCCTCGTAGTGGAAAAAATTCTCCACTGCCCAGAGGAGCCGCCCGACCTTGGCCTCGGCACCAAGTTCCTCGACCATTTCACGCGCCAGCGTTTCGTCGGAACGCTCGCCCATTTCGGCGCGGCCACCCGGAAAGGTCCAGAATTTTTCATGCGTTGCCCGGTGCACGAGCACATGGCCGTCGCGAAACGCCAATCCCGCAACACGCATCTGGAAGATGCGCTTCGGCTTGAATTTCATGCGGATGCGAGTGTCCTGCTTGGTATCGTGCGTCATGGTACTGGCCTGCGGACTGGAAACATCAAATCGGTTTCCGTCCACCCTAACGCATCCATGTCGTCTTTTCTCGCTTTTGCATCATCTCCCACAATGAATTCATCCAGTTGCGGCGGCTTGATGGTTGTTCCCGACAACATCGCATGCGCTTGCCCGCGGTGGTGAGTCTGATGCTGGAAGAGATGTGACAGGACATCGTCGCACCGATCCTGCTGAATACGCGTGCCACGATGGATATCAACAATCGCAGCAAGACCGTCTTCATCGAGGCCATCGACAAAGGCGATCAACACCTCATCGAGCGCCACCTGAGCCTCGTGCAGCGCCGCGATGGTGGCAAAGGGTTCCTCATCGACAAAAGCGGCATAGCCCAGCGTGCCGCCCTTGAGGGCGTCGATATAAAACCGGTCGACAATATAGATATGATTGAGCGTTGCCCTGAGCGTCGGGAAGAAACTGACACGGTGCGCGACGAAATCATCCTGCGGAAGCTGGAAACACGCGTGATGCAGCCTGAAATTGGCCAGGCGGTTGTTGCGAGCGAGTTTGCGGAAGACCCGCAACGGATCGTACGGCATGGGCGTCCTTTCCTGTGACGCCTGATGCGGCGCCTTTCAATCGGCGTGTTCAAGCTCGGATTTGCTCTTGAGAACCTTCGCACCATCGTTCTGTTCGATGAAATAGGCGGGTTCGTCCTTGCTTGCCTTGCGCTTTATCTTGGAACCGGAAATCGTCTTCTCCACATCTTCCGTGAAGATCTCGACGATTTTTCCTTCGCCGGTTCCATTACCCCATTTCCAGCGAACCTTCGTACCCTTGCGATATGCCGACATGATCATCTCCGTTTAAAAGACGATCAAGGCCGACAAGTCTGCTTTGTTCCCTCAATCATCTTCCAGCGTCAGCCGGAACTGCGCCGCCTCGAGATCCTTCGGCGGTTGCATGCCCAAATGTTTCCAGGCTGTCGCGGTCAGGATACGCCCGCGCGGCGTGCGCTGGATGAAACCCTGCTGGATCATATAGGGCTCGATAATGTCCTCGATGGCGTCGCGCGGTTCCGAAAGGCCCGCGGCGATGGTCTCGATGCCGACAGGACCGCCGCCGAAGTTGACGGCGATCATGGTCAGATAACGCATGTCCAGCTGGTCGAGGCCCATATTGTCGACCAGAAGCCGCGTCAAAGCCTCATCGGCGATCTCGCGGGTAACGGCTTCCGCCCGCGCCACCTCGGCGAAATCGCGCACGCGGCGCAATAGCCGCCCGGCGATACGCGGCGTGCCGCGGGCGCGCCTTGCGACCTCGCGCGCGCCCTCGTCGGTCATGTTCAGCCCCATCAGCCGCGCGCCGCGCCGGACGATCAGTTCCAGCTCATCGACGGTATAGAAAGCCAACCGGACGGGAATTCCGAAACGGTCGCGCAGCGGCGTCGTCAAAAGCCCCAGACGGGTCGTCGCGGCCACAAGGGTGAATTTGGAAAGATCGATCTTCACCGAGCGCGCCGCCGGTCCTTCACCGATGATGAGGTCGAGCTGGAAATCCTCCATTGCCGGATAGAGAATTTCTTCCACCGCCGGATTGAGGCGGTGGATTTCATCGATGAAGAGCACATCGCGCTCTTCCAGATTGGTGAGAAGTGCGGCGAGATCACCCGCTTTGGCGATGACAGGCCCGGAGGTGGATTTGAAGTTGACGCCAAGTTCCTTGGCCATGATCTGCGCCAGCGTGGTCTTGCCGAGACCGGGCGGGCCGACGAACAGCACATGATCCAGCGCTTCGCCACGGTTCTTGGCCGCCTCGATAAATACCTTGAGATTGGCGCGGGCCTCCGCCTGGCCGGTAAAATCGTCCAACGATTGCGGACGCAGGGTGGTGTCGATGTCCTCACCGCGCTTTTCGGGGGTGATCAGTCTCTCCGCATCGCTCATTCAGGGCATTCCATTGTTCTAACCGAATTCATCAGGTGGTCGTCGCCCCTATATCACGACTATCGCTTCAAAGCGCTTCACGAAATTCAGGATAGACCGGGCTCCATATCCGCTTGACGGGCGTCCTTACCGCGAAAGCTCTTTCAGCCCGAGCCGGATTAGCTTGGCGCTGTCGCCGCCCTCACCGCCGTTCTTCAGCGCGGCGGCAACCGCATTGGCGGCCTGGTCACGCGAATAGCCGAGATTGGTAAGCGCGGAGACGGCATCCGCAACCGGCGCGGATGCGACGCCTTCGCCAAGCTCCTGCTTCAGGCCGATCGAGGCGGAAGCCTCTCCTGCGAAGGCAGGCGCCTTGTTGCGAAGCTCGGTCACAAGACGCACCGCCACCTTCGGCCCGACGCCCGGTGCGCGTGAGATCATCGTTTTGTCCTGTAGCGCAATGGCATTGGCCAATTCGGAGGGCGACAGCGTGGAAAGCACGGCCAAGGCTACTTTCGAGCCCACCCCCTGCACGCTCTGCAGCAGGTTGAACCATTCCCGCTCCAGCGCCGAAAGAAAGCCGAAAAGCTTCAGCTGGTCCTCACGCACATAGGTTTCGATGAACAGCACCACCGCCTCGCCGACGGAGCCGATTTTCGCCAGCGTGCGCGCCGAACAATAGGCCACGTAACAGACGCCGTGCACATCCACCAGCACATAGTCCGCGCCGATTTCCTCGATGCTGCCTTTCAGTTTTCCGATCATGATGCCGCCCGCTGCAATGAGACTTTAAATATTAACCGGCCGCCAGCAGTCGCCGCATCCTGTCACCGCCGCGATTATGGGCGTGGCAGATGGCGATGGCGAGCGCGTCCGCCGCATCGTTACCCTTGAATTCGGCCTTCGGCATCAGGATTTTCAGCATCATGTGAATTTGCTGCTTTTCGCCGTGCCCGACGCCGATCACGGCCTTCTTGACCGCGTTCGGCGCATATTCGAAGACCGGCAGTCCTGCGCGTGCCGGAACCAGCATGGCGATGCCGCGCGCCTGACCGAGTTTCAAGGTCGCAACCGCATCCTTGTTCACGAAAGTCTGCTCCACCGCCGCCTCGTCGGGCCGATGGCTGTGCACGATATCCGCTAGCCCGTCATGCAACTGGCAGAGCCGGGAGGCCAGATCCAAATCACCGTCCGACGTCACCGTGCCGGAGGCGACAAACCGCAGGCTGTTTCCGAGGGTGTCGATCACCCCCCAGCCGGTACGCCTTAATCCGGGGTCAATACCGATGATTCGAATCGTCTGTTGCATGAGGCACCTTATCTTTCCGGCTGCGACCCTGCCAGCCATAAGTGAACAAAACGACAACATTCGTCAAATTTGCAGTGCAGCATTTACCTCTGCTTAAACCGCATGTCGCATTGTTCCCCCACAAAATCAAAAAAAGGGGAGCTGCGGACATGACGATCCGCAGCGCAATATGTTCGCCATATCAGCCGTCCGATGGCGCCATGCATGCATGGCGCGGGAACTGATCCGGCATTGAGGGCTGCATCGGCCATGTTGAACCGTTTTCATTCCATATCCACCAAAGTGCTGGCGATTTTCCTGGCGCTTATGGCGATCTCGACCGGGGCTCTGACACTTCTCGGCTATCAGAGCAGCAGCGGCGTTCTCGAAGAACAGGCGTCGAAATCCATGGAGAGCATTCTCGTCTTTCGTGGCGACATGCTCCAGGAGCGTCTTGAGCAGCTGAAAACACAGGCGGATTCCATCGCCAAGATCGAATCGCTGCAGATGGCCGTTGTTTCCATGCGCAGCGGCTGGGCAACCGTGCAGAAGAACTCCGGCGACGCGAAGGCGGAACTGCAGCGCGTCTTCGTCAGGGAAAACCCCTTCAACGAAAAGGAAAAGCTGATCAAGCCGGAAAGCCCGAGCGGCTTTTATTATTCGACCCACGAGAAGACCCAGACGGATATTGGCGGTTATTTGCAGGAAACGCCGTTCAGCGACGTCCTCTTCATCGATCCGGCCGGCACAGTCTATTATTCCTACCTGAAAGGACCGGCCTTCGGGGAAACCGTCGCAGGCGGCGCCTGGGCGGAAAGCGGCCTCGGCGCGGCCTTCGCACGCGGCGCTGCGAATGCCGAAAAGGCCGTGAACGACATGGCACAGACCAGCTTCTCCGGCCTGCGCATCGATGCGGCCACGAAAGAGGCCGGCGTTTATTTCGGCGTTCCGGTCGTCAAATTCGGGGCGTTCAAGGGCGTCGTTCTCTTCCGGGTCAAGGAAGAGGTCTTCAGCCAGATCCTCACGAAGGGTGTGACGGCCGGCAGTTCCGAACAATCCGCAATCGTGTCCGCCGATGGCAAGGTTATCGGCGTGGAGGGCAACAGGCTGGTTGGCCTCGATCCGGCAATCTATGGCTTCCATGGGCAGGCGTTGAATGCGACAGGCATGACGATTACCAAGATCGACCGTGCGGATGGCGAGGCCAATGCCTATGCCCGCCCTTTCTCTTTCGCCGGTGAAAAATATCTGGCGGTGGAAAGCATGCTGCGCAGTGAATTGAATGCGGGCTCGGTTTCAATTGCCGGCACGCTTGCCATGATCGGCCTTTGCGTTCTGGCCGCGATGTGCGCGGCGACGGCCTTCTTCGCGCGGCGTCTGTTCGCACCGCTGGAAAAACTTGCAGGATTGACCGGCGAAGTGGCAGCGGGCCGTCTAGATGCCGAAATCGGCAATCAGGACCGGAAGGACGAGATTGGCCGTATGGCACGAGCGCTCGGAAGTTTCCGTGAAAAACTCATCCTTCAACGGGAAATGGAAGAGACTGCTTCGCGCACGCGGGAGGAAGCCGAAACGGCGCGGCGCGCGCATCTTGCCGAGCGTGAGGCCGAGGCAGGCACCCTGCAGATGGTCGTGCAATCGCTGGATGAGGGGCTCGACCGGCTGGCGAACGGCAACCTCGCCTATCGTATCGAAACCATCTTCCCCGAAGATCTGGAAAGCCTGCGCCATAACTTCAACACGGCGCTTTCCCGGCTCAGCGAAACCATGCAGGCCATCGGCGGCAATTCCGCCGCCGTTCGTGGCGGCTCCGAGGAAATGCGGGTGGGCGCTGACCAGCTCGCCGAACGCACCGAGCGGCAGGCAGCTTCCATCACCGAAACGGCAAGCGCTATCAAGGCGATCACCGAAGCCGTCCGCGATCAGATCGAGCGCGCCGAACAGGCAACGCGGATCGCCCGCGACGCCAGTGCAGAGGCCACGGCATCCAGCCGCGTGATGGAGCAGACAATCGCCGCCATGGAAGCGATCCAGACCTCGTCGCGCCAGATCAATCAGATCATCGGCGTTATCGACGAAATTGCCTTCCAGACCAATCTTCTCGCCCTCAATGCAGGCGTGGAAGCAGCCCGCGCAGGCGAAGCCGGCAAGGGCTTTGCGGTCGTGGCGCAGGAAGTGCGCGAACTGGCGCAGCGATCCGCGGCGGCCGCAAAAGAAATCACCAGTCTGCTGAAACGCTCCACCGACGAGGTTTCCGCCGGCGTGGCGCTGGTGGAAAAAGCAGGCACGTCGCTCTCCGGCATCGGCGAGCATGTCCAGACCATCAGCGCGCGCATTGAGGAGATCATGGAATCCACCCGCGAGGAGGCGCATACGCTCTCGGAAATCAACAGCACCGTCACAAGCCTCGACACCATGACCCAACAGAATGCCGCCATGGTGGAAGAAACGACGGCCGCCATTCACAATCTCGCCTCCGAAGCGGGCGAAATGGACGGCAGGCTCGGACAGTTCGTAATGGCTCCGGAGAATGAGGCCGCTGGACATCGCGCGAACCGGCAATTCCGGCGGGCGGGCTGAGGCGGTCGATAGGCAAAAGACCGGGCCTCTTCGGAGGCCCCAATTTTTTTGAACCATCCTTCAATTCTGCGCGACTTCTCTGGTAAATCGGGACACGCGCCTTACATCCGCAGCAAAGATTTCAATTTCGCAGGAGCGTCGGATGATCCCCTTTTCCATTCTCGACCTTTCGCCCATCGGCGAGGGCGAGAGCGTCAGCGAGGCGCTCGAAAACTCTCGCCGCATGGCGATCAAGGCTGAAGAGCACGGCTATAACCGCATCTGGCTGGCGGAGCACCACGGCATGCCGGGCATTGCCAGCGCGGCAACATCGCTCGTCATCGCCCATGTGGGCGCGGCCACGAAACATATCCGCGTCGGCTCCGGCGGCATCATGTTGCCCAACCACTCCCCGCTCGTCATCGCTGAGCAGTTCGGCACGCTTGCGGCGCTGCTTCCCGGCCGTGTCGATCTCGGTCTCGGCCGCGCGCCCGGAACTGACATGCGCACGGCACGGGCGCTTCGCCGCAACCTGGATGCCGGCGCGGAAAATTTCCCGCACGATATCGTCGAACTCCAGCGTTACCTCGGCCCGCCGCAGCCGGATCAGGCGATCCTTGCCGTGCCGGGCATGAATTCCAACGTACCCCTCTGGCTGCTCGGCTCCAGCACCTACAGCGCACATCTCGCCGCAGCCCTAGGCCTGCCCTATTCCTTCGCCTCGCATTTCGCCCCCGATATGCTGATGGAAGCAATCCATATCTATCGTGAGCGCTTCCAGCCTTCCGAAGTACTGGACAAGCCCTATGTGATGGTGGGGGTGATGGGGGTCGGCGCCGATACGGACGAGGAGGCGCAACACCTCTTCACTTCGTCGCAGCAGCAATTCGTCAACCTGCGCCGTAACCTGCGCACGCAGTTTCCGAAGCCGGTGCACAGCATGGACGATTACTGGAACGAGATGGAGCGTTTCTCTGTCGAACACACGCTGCGTTTCGCAGCCGTGGGCTCGCCTGAGACGATCCAGCGCCATCTCGACGGTTTCCTGGCGGAAACGCAGGCGGATGAGCTGATTGTCTCGATGCCGATCCATGACATCGAAAAGCGGCTGCGGTCGCTCGAGATTTTCGCAGAGGTCCGAACCTCCATAAAAAAGGCCGCCTAAACAAAAAGCCCCGGAGCGGATCGCTATCGGGGCTTTTTTTGAAACATGAGACGTCAGGCCGAAAGCTTGGCGAGAATTTCTTCGGACACTTCGAAGTTGGAATAGACGTTCTGCACGTCGTCATCGTCTTCGAGATTGTCGATGAGCTTCATTAGCGACTGCGCCTTTTCTTCATCCACCGGCACCGTGTTTTGCGGCTTCCAGATGGCCTTGACGCTTTCGGCTTCGCCCAGCACGCCTTCCAGTGCCTTGGAAACCTCGTTCATCGCTTCGAAACCGCAGATGATGGTGTGGCCGTCTTCGGAAGATTCGACATCGTCGGCACCGGCCTCGATGGCGGCTTCCATGACCTTGTCGGCATCGCCGACTTCAGCCTTGTAGGAAATTTCGCCGACGCGGTCGAAGGAGAAGGAGACCGAACCGGTTTCGCCAAGCGCACCGCCGGCCTTGGTGAAGATGGAGCGAACGTTGGAGGCGGTGCGGTTGCGGTTGTCGGTCAGGGCTTCGACGATGACGGCAACGCCACCCGGGCCGTAACCCTCATAGCGGACTTCATCATAGTTTTCGCCGTCCGCACCGGACGCCTTCTTGATCGCACGCTCGATATTGTCCTTCGGCATGGACTGGGCCTTGGCGTTCTGGATCGCCAGACGCAGGCGCGGGTTCATGTTCGGGTCGGGCATGCCCGTCTTTGCCGCAACGGTGATTTCGCGCGCAAGCTTGGAAAACATTTTGGACCGTACGGAGTCCTGCTTGCCCTTGCGGTGCATGATGTTCTTGAACTGTGAATGACCAGCCATGGAAAACCTGATTGTCGTAATTTGGAGATTGCGGGCCTTATAAGTGCGATAGCCGCGCCATTCAACCCCGCAAGCGCTTTCTCTTGCCGCAACATCAGAAGGAACTGATTTATCCGCTCTTCGTTCTGATCATGAACGCGACGGAAGGGCACATGATTTCTCTCCATCGCAGCAACAGACCGGAAGGAGAAAACATATGGTCAGCCTGACTGAAGCACGAGAAGCCCCGGCCCGCCAGCTCTGGGACGAGATCAATTCCGTCCATGCCGGCATGCTCGGTCTCGAAGGACTGCACAACCACATGCAGCCCATGGCGCCTCATGCTGACCCTAAGACCAACACCATCTGGTTTTTTTCCAAGAAGGATACCGATCTCGTAAAATCCCTGAAGTCAGGCTCGCGCGCGCATTTCTGCGTCGTCGGCAAGGATCATGATTACCACGCCTGCCTCTCCGGTATTCTGGAGGCGCGAGACGACAAGGCGAAGATCGACGAATACTGGAATTCCGTTACCGCCGCCTGGTACGAGCATGGAAAGACTGATCCCCAACTGACGATGCTGGCGCTTCACGTCGATGATGCAGACATCTGGGCGTCGACCGACAGCACGCTGAAATTCGGCTGGGAAATCGCCAAGGCCAATATGTCGGATGACAAGACGCCTGATGTCGGCGTTCGCCAGCATCTCACCTTTGCCTGAGAAACGGCTCCCCCGGCCTTCCTCGCCCGCCGCCATGCTACATGCCTTTTGGCACCAGTATCTGCGGCTGGCGGGGAAGGTTTCTCATCGAAACCCGGATCACCGAATCCGTGGCGTAGGCAATCTGGAAATTCTCCCCGAACATCGTCAGAAACTGCTCCAGCGGCGGGCCGGTGCGGTGCATCGGCAAGATCAAGGCGGAGCGCAGGCGCTTGACCACCCGGCTCATGCTATCCGCCCCCATGGTCAGGCCGCCATCCACCGGCACCATCAGAACATCCAGACGGCCGATCTCGGCATAATGCGTATCCGTCAACTCATGATGCAGATGCCCGAGGTGGCCGATGCACAGCCCGGCAACCTCGAAGATGAAAATGGAATTGCCGTTCTCCTGGAAGGACTCGTAATCTCCCCAGCGGTTGCGGATGTCGGTTGCGACATTGCGGATATAGACATCGCCCACCAGAACCCTGTGCTCGGCTTTTTCTCCCGGCGTATCACTCCAGCCATGCAGCACATATTGAATGGCCGGGTCCGGATTGAGCGTGAAATGCGTCGAATGCGCCCGGTTCATCGTCACGACAGTCGGCGTGACGGGCGGACGATAGACGCCGTTATAGTCGGTGGCGATGGTCACACCGCCGGGGCTTTCGATGAGATAGGTGGAATGGCCGATGAAGCTGATCTTCACCTCTTCCTTTGCCGTCGCCTGCGCCAGCTGAACACCCGACGGATTGAAGCTCGCGAACATGACCCCCGGAATGTTGCTGGCGATCGCCTGGCACTGGCTGACTGGAGGCCTGCTTGCCGATTGCGAAAAGGCGGCTCCAGCACAGGCGATCAGCCCTGTCATTGCAAGCATTAGCACGCGCAGCATCATGCCACTCCCCTGAACTTGCGAAGGTTGGAGGATGAGGCAGGTTTTGCGGGGCGTCCAGTTACAAGAACGGCGAAAGGCTCAGACTCTCGTCATTGTGAACGCTTACCGCAGAAGTTTAAGCCCAGAAGGAAGGCAGTGTTTCCGAAAGCCGCGGGCCGATGCGCAGCGGCGCGATCTTTTCGGCAAGCCCGGTGCGGTCGGAAATCTCAACGCCAACGCCGCAGATCGTCGCCGGCCCGCTCGCAGCCTCGAAACGGCCCTTCGGCATTTTGGAAATGAAGCGGTTGATCGGCTCTTCCTTCTCCATGCCAAGCGAGCTGTCGTAATCGCCGCACATGCCGGCATCAGACATATAGGCCGTGCCGCCATTCAATATCTGCGCATCCGCCGTCGGGACATGGGTATGCGTGCCGACAACGAAGCTCGCGCGGCCATCCACAAAATGGCCGAAACACTGTTTTTCACTCGTCGCTTCCGCATGGAAATCGAAGATGATGGCGTCGGCCTGTTCCTTCAGCGGGCAGGCGGCCAGAATGGTTTCCGCCGACTTGAAGGGATCGTCCAATTCCGGATGCATGAACACCCGGCCCATGATGTTGGCGACGAGGATACGCGCGCCGTTGCGGGCATAAAAAATGCCCGAACCCTTGCCCGGCGTCCCATCCGGATAATTGGCCGGCCGCAGGAACTGGTCGTGGCGCTCGCAGAAGGAAACGGCTTCCTTCTGGTCCCAGACATGGTTGCCGGTGGTCACGACATCGGCGCCGGCATTGATGGTTTCGAGATAGATATCCTCGGTAATGCCGAAACCGCCGGCGGCGTTTTCACCATTGACGATGACGAAATCGAGCTTCAGATCGGAAATCAGCCCAGGCAATCGCTCCCAGACAGCCGTGCGTCCGGTCTTGCCAACCATGTCTCCGAGAAAAAGAAGCCTCATTCACCCGCCCCGTTCTTGCGCATGTTTTAAAAATTCCGTCCCCTCTAGCGGGTAATCCATCTTTTAAAAAGTGCTAAAGCACCTTTTGCCCACCATCGGAGATCGATGACGGAGCGGAAAACCAGTGCAGGCCGCTTTCCGTCAGAATGGCGTGAAGCGGCACATCATGCGGCTCCGCCGGGACGGACGCCACTTCCTGACAATCAAAGGCGACGCCGATGAGAACAGGCCGACGGCCCCTGGCGTGCAACCGCGCGATGGCGCGGTCATAATGACCCGCGCCATAACCGACCCGCTGCCCTTTGCAATCGAAGACAGAAAGAGGCACGAGCAAAATGTCCGGATCGAGAACCGCCGCATCCTCGCCTGGCCCGGTCGTGCCGAAGCCGGTTTTCACCAGCGGCGTATCCATTTCAAAGGCGCGGAAGACAATGGTTTCACGATCCAGCACAACGGGCAGGACAAGACGCCCGCCCCTTGTCCGCAACGCTTCCATCAGCGGCCGGGTATCGGCCTCGGAGCGGATCGGCATGAAACCGGAAATCACGACGCCCGGCGTGAAGGGGATGCCAGCGGAGCCATGGGCCGCAATGGACTGGCTTTTCTGCTGCCGTTCCGCGAGCGTCAGCGCATCGCGCACGGCGAGCCTTTCGCCGCGCAACCTTGCTTTTTCGGCAACGTCACCGGGCATCAGGCGGCCCGGCTCACGAGAACCTTGTCAATACGGTGGCCATCGAGATCGATGACCTCGAAACGCCAGCCATTGCGGGTGACGTGTTCGCCCAGTTCCGGAAGGCGCCGGAATTCGTCCAGAACCAGACCGGCAACGGTTTCGAACTCGGCATCTTCGTCGATCTGGAAGCCCATACGATCAGCGAACTCATCGGCGGGCATCCAGCCAGCGACGAGGAACGAACCATCCTCGCGCTCGACCATGGCCGGCTCCTCGTCATCATCTTCCTGGAAGGCTCCGGTGATGGCTTCCAGCACATCGCCGGAGCTGATGATGCCTTCGAAATGACCGTATTCGTCGTAGACCAGCACCATGTGCACGGTGGAGCGACGCAGGGACTGGATGACATCAACCGCGCTCGTCAGATCCGATACGACCGGAACTTCGCGCAGAAGCTCGCGAATATTGAGTTCCTTGCCGGAAGCCAGCGCATCGAAAGCGTCCTTGGCGAAAAGCACGCCGAGAATTTCATCCGAGGCGCCGTTGCGCACCGGCAGGCGCGAACGCTGCGTCTGGCGAAGCTGCTCGCGGATTTCCTCCGCGCTGTCTTCGATATCGACCACTTCCACATCGCGACGCGGCGTCATCAGGCCGCGCGCATTGCGGTCGGCAAGGCGCATGACGCTGGTGATCATCGCCGATTCCT
Source organism: Agrobacterium sp. ST15.13.013 (assembly GCF_027956525.1). Taxonomy (NCBI): domain Bacteria; kingdom Pseudomonadati; phylum Pseudomonadota; class Alphaproteobacteria; order Hyphomicrobiales; family Rhizobiaceae; genus Agrobacterium; species Agrobacterium sp. ST15.13.013. The sequence goes on along the minus strand of NZ_JAQKGP010000026.1, from coordinate 42,113 downwards.
CGGTCTCGATCACGCCGGCGCTGTGGGCTTCTGCCAGAACAGTGCGGATTTCATCGTCCGTCACCGAAGCGTTGGACTCACCGCTATGGCCAAGAATTGCCAGAACCACCTTGCCGGATTTATCCAGCAGCCACACGAGCGGCGCGCCGACACGTGAAAGCATCACCATCGTGGGCGCGACACGGGCGGCGATCTTTTCAGGATCGCGCAGGGCGATCTGCTTTGGCACCAGCTCGCCGACGATCAGCGACAGATAGGTAATGGCAACGACCACGGAGCCGACACCGATGGCATCGGCGGCACGATCGGGAACACCCTGCTCCAGAAGCCATCCGGTGAACCTGGCGCCAAGCGTGGCGCCGGAAAACGCACCGGAGAGAACGCCGACCAGCGTGATGCCGATCTGCACCGTGGAAAGGAACCGCCCGGGATTTTCGGAAAGGCCGAGCGCCATGGTGGCGCCCCTGCTGCCTTGCGCGGCAAGCACCTTAAGCCTCGCCGGTCTGGAGGAGACAACGGCAAGCTCGGACATGGCAAGCACACCGTTCAATACGGTGAGCAGGACCACGATCATAATTTCAGTAAACAAGTTTAGCTCTTTGGGCTGTTGAACGGCACGTCGCGGTTTTGACCGCAGCACCCTTTTTTAAAGGGCATGACAGACATACCACTCCGGATAATAGGGAATTGTTCCGCCATTGCAATGACGGCAATATAAAAAAGCCGCGTCCGGCAGTTATGAAAAATGACTGTCGAATATATCAAGAGTACAGGGAAGCCCGGGGGGTTGATCCGAAACTTCAAGCGCGATCCACGGCGACCGATGGAGATTTACGATCCTGGGCGCCTACAAAAGTAGGTGGGCACCGTGTGTCCAGCCCCACGGGACTGGCCAGGGACAGCTCCCTTTGGATCGAGTATGGCCCCAGGGATTGTGGTTCCTGTCGGGAAGCGCAGAACGCATCCCAGATATAGGACGGATTGGAGGAAACCGCCAGAGGGCAGCGCGCGAAATTTTGTCGCCTCAGAACCCTTCAGGCCATCAATGCGCGGCGGGCTTCGGCCGCGCCAGCAGTTTTTCGGTAATCCCGTTCAGGCGGTCGGCCAGATCGCCGATGGCGAGCGCCACCATTTCGTCCGATTTCGCTTGGTGCTCAGCCATGCCGTCGCGGTTTAGAGAAAGGGATGTAACCTCCCCTTCCAGCTTCTCGATCTTGCGATTGAGTTCGGACAACTCGTCCATCACCATGATGCCCGCCATGACGGTCAGGCGAAGATCGCCGATCTCACCGAACTGGCTCTTGAGATGCCCGACATAACGATCGAAGCGCGTGGCAAGATCGGTCAGGTGGTCTTCCTGTCCCGCTTCGCATGCCATGCGATAGGCCTTGCCGTCGATCATAACAGTGACTTGGGCCATGAAACCGCTCCTATCGATCCAGCACCGCGCGGATCGTCTCCATGGCCGTTACCAGCCGGCGGGAAACCTCGCGATTGACTTCTTCAAGACGGTTGGCGCGAAACTCGGCCTGATCAAGCTCATGTGCGAGCCGTGCGCGGTCGACATGGACCCGCTTGACCTCATTGTCGATTTCGCCCGTCTCCCTTTGCCGCTCGATACGCATATCGATGGCATTTTCGAGATTTGTGATGGCAGCATTCAGCTCCGTCAGCGCAGATTGTACGGTCTTCTCAGCCGACATCGTTTTTTCCAACTCGCACGCCACCGGCCGAATCGTCCGGTTTCAGGCCTTTTCAACATCCAAGAGGTTATTACCCGATTTACCATCCCGTCAATCAAACCAGTGCATTGAGGCGTTTTGCTCTGTGGATGAACGAAGAAGCACTAGCCTCTGTCGCATGAATTTTATCGTGACAGCCGATTTTCTAAACGATTTTTATCTTCGGACGAACCGCAAACGCCCGTGGATTTATTGACTTGCCGGCCTCACCTGCTATGGATCAACCCGCTTTTTGGATAGTTGCGTAAAACTATCTCCTTTCACCCGGAAACAGACGGAAAAGCCATGATTTCTCGCGACAAACACAACCGGATGGCAAATGCGATCCGCTTTCTTGCCATGGATGCAGTGGAGAAGGCCAATTCAGGCCATCCCGGTCTGCCGATGGGCGCCGCCGATGTCGCCACCGTTCTCTTCACCCGTTACCTGAAATTCGATCCCAAGGCTCCGCTCTGGGCGGATCGCGACCGCTTCGTGCTATCGGCAGGGCATGGCTCGATGCTGCTTTACTCGCTGCTCTATTTGACGGGCTACGAGGACATGACGATCGACGAGATAAAGCGTTTCCGTCAGTTCGGCTCCAAGACCGCCGGCCACCCCGAATATGGCCATGCGACCGGCATTGAAACGACCACCGGTCCGCTCGGCCAGGGCATTGCCAACGCCGTTGGCATGGCAATTGCCGAACGCAAGCTCGAAGAAGAATTCGGCTCCGACCTGCAGAGCCACTTTACCTATGTGCTGTGCGGTGACGGCTGCCTCATGGAAGGTATCAGCCACGAAGCCATCGCGCTTGCCGGCCATCTCAAGCTCAACAAGCTCGTTCTGTTCTGGGATGACAACAACATCACCATCGACGGCGAAGTCGGCCTCTCCGACAGCACCGACCAGATCGCCCGCTTCCAGGCCGTTCACTGGAACACCATCCGCGTCGATGGCCACGATCCGGACGCGATTGCCGCCGCCATCGAAGCCGCACAGAAATCCGACCGCCCGACCTTCATCGCCTGCAAGACCGTCATCGGTTTCGGCGCGCCCAACAAGCAGGGCACCCACAAGGTTCACGGCAACCCGCTCGGCGCAGAAGAAATCGCCGCCGCCCGCAAGAGCCTGAACTGGGAAGCCGAAGCCTTCGTCATTCCGGAAGATGTGCTCGACGCATGGCGTCTCGCCGGCTTGCGCTCCACCAAGACCCGCCAGGACTGGGAAGCACGCCTCGAAGCCACCGAGACGGCTAAGAAGGCCGAATTCAAGCGCCGCTTCGCCGGTGACCTGACGGGCAACTTCGACAGCTCGATCGACGCCTTCAAGAAGAAGATCATCGAGAACAACCCGACCGTTGCGACCCGCAAGGCCTCGGAAGACTCGCTCGAAGTCATCAACGGCGTGCTGCCGGAAATGATCGGCGGCTCTGCTGACCTCACGCCGTCCAACAACACCAAGACCAGCCAGATGAAGTCCATCACCCCGACGGATTTCTCCGGTCGTTACCTGCATTACGGCATCCGCGAACACGGCATGGCCGCTGCCATGAACGGTATCGCACTGCATGGCGGTCTCATTCCCTATGCCGGCGGCTTCCTGATCTTCTCGGACTACTGCCGTCCGTCGATCCGTCTGGCTGCCCTCATGGGCATCCGCGTCGTCCACGTCCTGACGCATGATTCCATCGGCGTTGGCGAAGACGGCCCGACCCACCAGCCGGTCGAGCAGATCGCAGCTCTGCGCGCGATCCCGAACCTGCTCGTCTTCCGCCCGGCGGATGAAACCGAGACGGCGGAATGCTGGCAGCTGGCTCTCGAGCAGAAGCACCGTCCCTCGGCGCTGGCGCTTACCCGCCAGAATCTGGCTCCTTCGCGCAAGGAATATGAAGAGAAGAACCTCTCGGCTTACGGCGCTTACGAAATCGTCTCCGCCAGCGACGCCAAGGTTTCAATCTTCGCATCCGGCTCGGAAGTCGAAGTGGCGCTGAAGGCCGCCGCAACGTTGAAAGACAACGGCGTTTCCGTCCGTGTCGTTTCCGTTCCCTGCTTCGAACTTTTCAAGGAACAGCCGGAAACCTATCGCAACGCCATCATCGGCAAGGCTCCGGTCAAGATCGCGGTCGAAGCCGCCATCCGCCAGGGCTGGGATTATTTCATCGGCAACGATGGCGCATTCGTCGGCATGCACTCCTTTGGAGCTTCCGCGCCAGCGAAGGATCTCTTCAAGCACTTCGGCATCACGGCGGAAGCCGTCGTCGCCGCAGTCGAGGCAAAACTTGCGTGAGGGCTTCAAAAGCCCTTACCACTCCGCAAAGACCACGCCCATTTTTGTTCGGGAGACTGTAAATGACTGTAAAAGTTGCCATTAACGGCTTCGGCCGCATCGGCCGTAACGTCCTGCGCGCCATCGTCGAATCCGGCCGCACCGATATCGAAGTCGTCGCCATCAACGACCTCGGCCCGGTGGAGACCAACGCCCACCTGCTGCGCTACGATTCGATCCACGGCAAGTTCCCGGCCGAAGTGAAGGTCGAAGGCGACACGATCACCGTCGGTGGCGGCAAGCCGATCAAGGTGACCGCCGTTCGCGATCCGGCAACGCTGCCGCACAAGGAACTCGGCGTCGATATCGCGCTGGAATGCACCGGCATCTTCACCGCCCGCGACAAGGCCGCCGCTCACCTGACGGCCGGCGCAAAGCGCGTCATCGTTTCGGCTCCGGCTGACGGCGCGGACCTGACCGTCGTGTTCGGCGTCAACGACGACCAGCTGACCAAGGATCACCTCGTCATTTCCAATGCGTCCTGCACCACCAACTGCCTCGTGCCGGTCGTGAAGGTTCTCGATGACGTCGTCGGTATCGATCATGGCTTCATGACCACGATCCACTCCTACACCGGCGACCAGCCGACGCTGGACACGATGCACAAGGATCTGTACCGTGCCCGCGCCGCAGCCCTGTCCATGATCCCGACTTCGACCGGCGCCGCCAAGGCCGTTGGCCTCGTTCTGCCGCACCTCAAGGGCAAGCTGGACGGCACGTCGATCCGCGTTCCGACTCCGAATGTTTCGGTTGTCGACTTCAAGTTCATTGCCAAGCGCGCCACCACGGTTGAAGAAATCAACGAAGCCATCAAGACTGCCGCCAATGGCAAGCTGAAGGGTATCCTCGGCTACACCGACGAGCCGCTGGTTTCCCGCGATTTCAACCACGACAGCCATTCCTCGATCTTCGCAATCGACCAGACCAAGGTCATGGAAGGCAATTTCGTGCGCATCCTGTCCTGGTACGACAACGAGTGGGGCTTCTCCAACCGTATGTCGGACACGGCTGTCGCATTCGCGAAGACCATCTAATCAGGCGTCGCGTCCATAAAAAGAACCGGCAGGAGCAATCCTGCCGGTTTTTGTTTGCCTGAAAAATGCCGACGGGACTGAGGGATCCCGCCGGCGTCGATCCCGAAACAGGGCGGAGCGCTTCGGATCGAAAACCGTCACCGGCCGATTGACGATGCAAGCCGTCCCTCATCCATCCGCAAGAGGCGCGCGCACTCGTCATTTTCTATTGTTGATAACGACCGGACCCGAGTTCCCGGCGCTGCTCCAGATCGTATCGAAAGTCTGTTGCCTCAATTCGCTTTGCTGCATGGAGAGTTTCATCATGCAGTCGGCGAAATCCCGCGAGCCTTCGTAGTAGCCGAAGACGCGGCAGCGCTCTCGTTGCGCGGCCATGTTTGCCGCCGTCTGCTCCGTACTCGAGCAACCCGAAACTATCGGGCCGGCGGCCAGTAGTATTATAAAGGTAGTTATCCGTTTCATCCGATCGCTCCGGTAATGAAAAAAGCAATTCGGAGGCGAGAACTAACCCAGCTGCATTGTCTCTATGTTACGTTGAAACACGGGCAGGTGAATTGTTTTTGCGGGGTATGCGCCGCGTCTCCACGCCTTGCATTTTTCCCTGCACGCCGGAAAAAATCTGATTCCCTGCCTTTGTCTGGTCCATTTTGGGACTGACAAGAAACACAGGGATAATGGTCGTGCGCAATGCACTGCGGCCCTGCCGTATCATTCGATACACCCCGCCTTGCATCGTCTTTCAACGCCGCCCGAAACAGCGCTGACAGACCGCAACCCGTGGCGCATTGACTGCAAACGCGCAGAGCCATCATCGCAGCGGCCAAGGCGGTTTGAGTAAGGCGGGTGGACGTGGAATCATTTTATCTTCTGTTGCTGGTCGCAACTGTTCTCGTTCTCGTCGCCGCGTTTTCGAGCCTCATCGCCTTCCGCTTCGGCGCGCCTCTCCTCCTGCTTTTCCTGATGATCGGCCTTGCAGCCGGCGTGGACGGCCTCGGCATCCAATTCGCCAACAATCCGTTGGCCTATATGCTTGGCTCGCTGGTGCTTGCCGTCATCCTCTTCGATTCCGGTTTCGGCACGTCCATCCAGTCCTTCCGGCTTTCGGCCGCACCCGCCGTCACTCTCGCCACAGTCGGCGTCATCCTCACATCCGTTTTTTTTGCGGGCGCAGCGGCGCTTTTGCTTGGGCTTTCCTGGCTAGAAGGACTGCTGCTTGGCGCCATCGTCGCCTCCACCGATGCGGCGGCCGTATTCTTCCTGCTGCGCATCGGCGGCATCCACATACGCGATCAGGTTCGTTCGACGCTGGAAGTCGAATCCGGCACCAACGATCCGATGGCGATCTTCCTCACCATTGCCTTGGTTGAAATCATCGCCAAGGGTCAGGGATTGGCCGGCATCGACAGCGGCTTTCTGCTGCTTTTCATCGAGCAGATGGGGCTTGGCGTGATTTTCGGCCTGCTCGGCGGCGTCATGATCGCCACCGTCGTCAATCGGTTCGCCGCCGACCGCGGACTGGCTCCAATCTTCGTGCTCGCACTGGCGCTGCTGGTCTTCTCTTTCACCGGTACAATTGGCGGCAGCGGTTTTCTGGCGGTCTATGTGGCTGGCATCGTTGCCGGCAACCGCCGGATTTTCGCCAAGGAAACCATCCGCCGTTTCCATGAGGGGCTGACCTGGCTTGCACAGATCATCATGTTCCTGATGCTCGGCCTGCTCGCCACCCCGTCGCAATTTCCGGCGATCGCCATTCCGGCCGTGCTGCTCGCGCTTTTCCTCATCTTCGTCGCCCGCCCGCTTGCCGTCTGGCTGAGCCTCATGCCCTTCAATTATACCCAGCAGGAAACCTCCTTCGTGGCATGGGTGGGCCTGCGCGGCGCCGTCTCCATCCTGCTCGCCATCATGCCCATTCTCGGCGGGCTGGACGATGCGCAGATTTATTTCAACGCCGCCTTCATCATCGTGCTGGTGTCACTTCTCGTGCAAGGCTGGACCATCAAGCCCGTGGCGACACGGCTCGGACTGATCGTGCCGCCGCGCATGGGCGAGGTGGACAAGCTGGAGGTCGATCTTCCCGGCACGGCCAATCATGAACTGATCTCCTACCGGGTCGCGAAGGGCAGCGCCATCATGCAGGGCGAGCGCATTCCACGCTGGGCCATGCCTTCGCTGGTGGTGCGCGACGGCAAGTCGATCCGCTATCAATATGCCGGGCGGCTGCGGGAGAACGATCTCGTCTACCTCTTCATCGCACCGGGCTATTCCCGCCTGATCGATCGGCTGTTCGCCAGCGCCCTGCCGGTTGCCGATGACGACGCCGAGTTCTTCGGCACCTTCGCGATCTCACCCGCCCGCCCGGCGAAGGAACTGGACGCGGCCTATGGTCCCGGTTTGCTATCGGCCGCCGAACAGATGATGAGCGTTGCAGAATTGATCGAAGCACGCCTTGCCGGCAAGGCTGCTTACGCCGACCGCGTGCGCCTCGGCTCCATCGTTCTGATCGTTCGCACACTGGACGAACACGAGGCGATAACCGGGGTGGGCATCTCCCTCGAACCGGTAGAACCGGCCACCAGCCTGCCGATCTTCATCAGCTTTTCGGAAATCCTCAACCGTGTGCGCCATTATCTCGCAGAGAAGCGCCAGCCGCGCCCCGCCGGCTTGGAAGAAAGCACCCCGGCACCTGCCAATACAGTGAGAGAAAATGAGACCTGACCCGCTTGCGTCGGCATTCAGGCATAGTATGGTCCGTGCCGAACTCGCAACAAATCAGGATCGACCTATGCCCGCTTTCAAGACCCTCGACGACCTCAACGACATTGCCGGAAAGCGCGTTCTCGTCCGCGTTGATCTCAACGTGCCGGTCGCGGATGGCAAGGTGACGGACGCAACCCGTATCGAACGTGTTGCGCCGACCATTCTGGAGCTGTCCTCCAAGGGTGCGAAAGTCATCCTGCTCGCTCATTTCGGCCGTCCGAAGGGCGAACCGGTCGCCGACATATCGCTCTCCCAGATCGTGCCCGCCGTCGAGGAAGTGCTGGATCACGCCGTTTCCTTCGCGACCGACTGCATCGGCGTACCGGCGGCGGACGCCGTCGCGAAACTGAACGACGGCGATATCCTGCTTCTGGAAAACACCCGCTTCCACAAGGGCGAAGAAAAGAACGATCCCACCTTCGTCGAGGCGCTGGCGGCCAACGGCGATGTCTATGTGAACGACGCTTTCTCCGCCGCCCACCGCGCCCACGCCTCCACCGAAGGACTTGCGCGCCACCTGCCCGCTTATGCCGGACGCACCATGCAGGCCGAGCTTGAGGCGCTGGAAAAGGGCCTCGGCCAGCCCGTTCGCCCGGTGGTTGCCATCGTCGGTGGCGCCAAGGTTTCGAGCAAGATCGATCTGTTGATGAACCTCGTCAAGAAGGTCGATGCCCTCGTCATCGGCGGCGGCATGGCCAATACATTCATCGCCGCCCGCGGCACAAATGTCGGCAAGTCGCTCTGCGAACACGATCTGGCAGAAACCGCAAAGCAGATCATGATCGAGGCGGCAACATCCGGTTGCGCCATCGTCCTGCCGGAAGACGGCGTGGTGGCTCGCGAATTCAAGGCTGGTGCGGCCAATGAAACCGTCGATATCAACGCCATTCCCGCCGATGCTATGGTTCTCGATGTCGGCCCTAAATCGGTGGAAAGCATCAAGGCCTGGATTTCCCGTGCGGAAACGCTGGTCTGGAACGGCCCGCTCGGCGCCTTTGAAATCGAGCCCTTTGATGCAGCGACTGTGGCTGCGGCAAAACATGCCGCCGAATGCACGAAGGCCGGCAAGCTCGTCTCCGTTGCAGGCGGTGGTGATACCGTCGCGGCGCTCAACCATGCCGGTGTTTCGGACGATTTCTCCTATGTATCCACGGCCGGCGGTGCTTTCCTCGAATGGATGGAGGGCAAGGAATTGCCGGGCGTTGCCATCCTCTCCGCCGCCAAGTAAACTTATCTAACTTGCCTGACACAAGGCCGGACAAGCCATGCTTGTCCGGCCTTGTTTTTTGGTAAGTGCACGCGGGAGGAAAAGTTTCAAACGATTGAAATGATTTCAATCGTTTCAATGAGTTAGCGTGCCATTTCCCTGCCCTGGAACTTCTGTTATCGGAAATTTATTGTGCCTTGGGAGAATAGCAAATGACCGAACGTCTCGAAGACATCGCAATCAAAATGGTCGCCGACGGCAAGGGCCTGCTCGCCGCCGACGAATCCACGGGAACGATCAAAAAGCGTTTCGACAGCATCAATCTGGAGTCGACCGAGACCGCCCGCCGCGATTATCGCGAAATGCTGTTCCGTTCCGACGACGCCATGAAGAAATACATCTCCGGCGTCATCCTCTATGAAGAGACCCTGTTCCAAAAGGCCGCCGACGGCACGCCTTTCGTGGATATCATCAAGGCGGCCGGCAGCCTGCCGGGCATCAAGGTGGATATTGGCGCCAAGCCTATGGCTTTCCACCCGCATGAATTCATCACCGAAGGCCTCGACGGTCTTTACGAGCGCCTGCGTAAATATCATGAAGCCGGTGCCCGCTTCGCCAAGTGGCGCGGCGTGATCACTATCGGTGAACAGCGTCCGAGCTGGGGCTCTATCAAGGCAAACTCGCAGTCGCTCGCCCGTTACGCCGCGCTCTGCCAGCAGGCGGACATCGTGCCAATCGTCGAGCCGGAAGTGCTGATGGACGGCGAGCCCGGCACGCATGACATCGACCGCTGTGCGGAAGTTACGCAATGGGTTTTGCAGACCGTGTTTGCGGATCTGTTCGACGCCCGCGTGAACCTTGAAGGCATGATCCTCAAGCCGAACATGATCATCGACGGCAAGAAGGCCCGCAAGGCTTCCGTCGAGGAAGTGGCGGAAAAGACCGTGAAGGTTCTGAAGGCCACCGTGCCCTCAGCCGTTCCGGGCATCGCCTTCCTCTCCGGCGGCCAGTCCTCCGAAGAGGCAACGGCGCATCTCTCCGCCATGAATGCCGGCTACGACCTACCCTGGTCGCTGACCTATTCCTACGGCCGCGCGCTTCAGGATACGGCCCTCAAGACCTGGGGCGGCAAGCAGGAAAACGTCGCCGCCGGCCAGCGCGCCTTCACGCACCGCGCCGCGATGAACAGCCTCGCCGCCAAGGGCAACTGGAAACAGGAACTCGAAAAGGCCGCCTGAGGCTGACAGAGAACATCAGATAAACAGCAGCCGCCCCAACGGGCGGCTGCTGCGTTTGATAAAGCAAGATCATCCGTACTCCGTCACACGGACCCAATCGTCTTTCATTTTACCTGACTGATAATTCTCAACCGTTTGATTGTGCATCGCTACCTGCGTGGAAGCATGTCCACCATGGGCAGCCTTATCCGCTGAAGCCGTGCGACCTGACGACTTTATGACCGTCATTGCCGCAATAGACAGCGGATGCGCTCCCCGGCTTCTCCAGCGCATAGCGCCAGACAATCCGGATCGCCCGGCACCATAAGCGCTTTCGTCTCGACGGGCTCTCGAAAAGCCCCGGAAATTGCTGCGTACTCGTTACCTCACAGATGAATTTCAATCAATTACAATACGATCCACTATGTGGACCTGTAAACATGCAATGAAAACCACGCAATACTGCATTTATACAGTTGATTTTGGCAATTTTCCTGTGTATCCCGAATGCACAGTTATTTAACGGTCCATATTGTGGAGGCAATATACCGCTAGTTTCAGGCTTTTGGAGGGGTCTCGCCGGTCTGGCAATGACAGATATATCCTGATGCGCAGGCCACGATTACGGCCTCGGCGTGGGTAAAATTCTCTTTGTCTGCCGCAGTCCGTTGCGAAGGTTGTTCTGTGGGAGAGGAGGCCCCGATAACCATGACCGCAAACGCGAATGACGACGTATTTGTACTCGATGGAGAGCTTTTGCATACCGGCCCGGTAACAGGCTCGTGGTTCATGCGACCCATTGAGGCCGTGGCGGCGGTGCTGCTGGCGGTGATGATCGGCCTGCTTCTGCTGGGCGTGGCGTCGCGTTATGCCCTGCATTTGCCAATCGTCTGGATCGATGAAACGGCGTCGTTGAGCTTCCTGTGGTTTGCCATGCTGGGTGCGGCAATTGCCATCGACCGCAGCGAACATCTGCGCCTGACGCTGTTTCTCAACATGTTTCCGCAGCGCATTCTGGGCTATGTCAATTCGCTCGCCCTTGTGCTGGTGGCGACATTTCTTGCGGCCATTATCAAGCCGGCGATAGAATATGCCATTGAGGAATGGGTCGTTACCTCGGCGGCGCTGAATATTCCAATGTCCTTCCGCGCCGCGGCATTGCCGGTTGGCTGCTGTCTTATGCTGCTGCTGGTTCTCAACAACCTCTTCCGCAGGGAAAATCTGCGGGACATCGTCGCAGCCATTGTCACCGTCGCGGTCGCCTCCGGCCTGCTCTATCTGGCATCGCCGACGCTCGAAACTTTCGGCAATTTCAATCTGGCGATCTTCCTCGGCCTGTTCGTGGCGTTGTTTCTCGTGCTGGGCGTACCGATCGCCTTCTGTTTCGGCCTTGGAACCCTCGCCTACCTGACCTTTACCACCTGGGTTCCGACCATCGTGATGATCGGGCGCATCGACGAAGGCATGTCGGGCATCATCCTATTGTCGGTTCCTGTTTTTGTGCTGCTGGGCTGCGTGCTCGACGCCACCGGCATGGGCAAGGCGATTGTGGAGCTGCTATCCTCGATGTTCGGCCACATTCGCGCGGGCATGTCCTATGTGCTGCTCGGCTCGCTATTTCTGGTCTCGGGCATTTCCGGCTCCAAGGTTTCGGATATGGCGACGGTTGCACCGGCGTTGTTTCCCGAAATGAAGCGTCGCGGTCACAAACCCAAGGAAATGATCGCGCTTCTGGCCACCGGCGCCGCCATGGCCGATACGGTTCCGCCCTCCATCGTGCTGATCGTTCTCGGTTCGGCCGCTGGCGTGTCGATTGCAGGCCTCTTCACCTCCGGCTTCATGATCGCCATGGTGCTGCTTCTGGTGCTGGCCGTTCTGGCCCGCTGGAAGGCGCGCCATGAAAACATGGAAGGCGCAAAACGCACCCCATGGCCACTGGTGGGCAAGGCGGCCCTGATTGCCGCCCCGGCGCTGGTTTTGCCCTTCCTCATCCGCAGTCTGGTCGGCGGCGGCGTGGCGACGGCAACCGAGGTTTCCACCATTGCCGTACTCTATGCCTTGATCATCGGCGCGGTGCTTTACGGCGGCATCAGCTTCAAAAAGCTCTATTCGATGCTGGTGGAGACGGCAGCCCTCTCCGGCGCGATCCTGCTGATCCTCGGCTGCGCCTCGGCGATGGCCTGGGGGCTGACGCAGAGCGGCTTTGCCTTCCAGCTGACCGCGATGATCACCGATCTGCCGGGCGGCTGGATGACCTATATGGTCGTGTCGATCCTGATTTTCATGATCCTCGGTTGCGTGCTGGAAGGCCTGCCGGCAATCGTATTGCTTGCACCGATCATGTTCCCCATCGCCCGCACACTCGGCATCAACGACATCCATTATTCGATGGTCGTGGTGGTCGCCATGAATATCGGCCTGATGGCGCCGCCCATCGGCATCGGTTTCTATATCGCCTGCAAGATTGGCAACGTCTCGCCTGATGAGGCCATGGGCGCCATCTGGCCCTATCTTGCAGCCATGGTCATCGGTCTGCTGCTGATTGCAGCAATTCCGGGCTTCTCGACAATTCTGCTCTGAGACCGTGGCGGGTCCATCCGCCACGCCGATGAATGACATATGCTTTTATTTTGGGAGGAGAAAGCAATGAATATCAACAGACGTACCGTGTTGGCCGGCGCCGGTTCCGCCGTTCTTGCCACCGCTTTTGTGTCGCGCGCCCGCGCCGCGCAATTCAATTATAAATATGCCAACAACCTGCCTGCCGCGCACCCCATGAACATCCGCGCCAAGGAGGCGGCTGACCGTATCGCCAAGGAAACCGACGGCCAGGTGAATATCAACATCTTCCCCAGCAGCCAGTTGGGCGCTGATACCGATGTGTTGAGCCAGGTACGTTCGGGCGGTGTTGAATTCTTTACGCTTTCGCCACTGATCCTCTCGACGCTGGTGCCGAATGCATCCATCAGCGGCATCGGCTTCGCCTTCCCGAACTACGATTCGGTATGGGCGGCCATGGATGGCGATCTCGGCAAATATGTGCGCGGCGAAATCGCCAAGCAGAACCTCGTTGCCATGGACACGATCTGGGATAACGGTTTCCGCCAGATCACCAGCGCTTCGAAGCCCATCGCCACGCCGGCCGATCTCGAAAGCTTCAAGATTCGCGTGCCGGTCAGCCCGCTCTGGACCTCGATGTTCAAGGCGTTCAAATCTGCCCCTGCCTCGATCAATTTCGCTGAAGTCTACACCGCCTTGCAGACCGGCGTTGTCGATGGCCAGGAAAACCCGCTGGCGATCATTTCCACCGCCAAGCTGTTCGAAGTGCAGAAATTCTGCTCGGTCACGAACCATATGTGGGACGGCTTCTGGTTCCTGGCAAACAAGCGCGCCTGGGAGCGCCTGCCGGATGACCTGCGCGCCATCGTTGCCAAAAACCTCAATCAGGCCGGCAAGGACGAGCGGGCCGATGTGGCGAAACTCAACGCCTCGGTGAAGGAAGACCTGATTGCCAAGGGCATGACCTTCAACGACACGGACGCCTCACTCTTCCGTGCAACCCTCAAGGAAGCCGGTTTCTATTCCGAATGGAAGGGCAAATATGGCGATGAAGCCTGGGCCATTCTCGAAAAGGCCGTTGGCGCCAGCCTGACCTGATCGGTCCGCTGAATAACTGGCCCCGCGTCAGGCGGGGCCGACCCGACTATTTCTGACGATTGTAATGGAGACTGTTTTGACAGGTCGCCTGACGGGAAAACGCGCCATTGTTTTTGGCGCAGGATCATCTGGTCCGGGTTTCGGCAATGGCAAGGCCGCGGCCATGCAATTTGCCCGCGAAGGCGCGCGTGTGGCCTGTGTCGACCTTTCCGTTGACGCGGCCGAGGAAACCGCACAGATCATTCGAGGCGAAGGTTTCGAGGCGATTGCGATTGCTGCCGATGTGACGAAGCTCGATTCCGTATCGGCCACGGTTGCTCGGACCTGCGAGGTCTTCGGCGGCATCGATATCCTGCACAATAATGTCGGCGTGACCCATATGGGCGGCCCGGTCGAGCTGGATGAGGAACGCTTTCGAGCCTCGGTCGATCTCAATATCGGCTCCGTTTATCGCACCGCCAAGGCCGTACTGCCGGTAATGCTGGCGCAAGGCGGCGGGGCCATCGTCAACATCTCCTCGCTCGCCTCCATTCGCTGGACCGGCTATCCCTATTTTGCCTATTACGCCATGAAAGCCGCCGTAAACCAGGCGACCGTGGCGCTGGCCATGCAATATGCCCGCCAAGGCATTCGCGCCAATTGCGTTCTGCCCGGAATGATCGATACGCCGCTGATCTACAAGCAGATCAGCAATCAATATGCCTCCGTCGAAGATATGGTGGCGGCGCGCAATGCCGCGGTCCCGGTCGGACGCATGGGCGATGCCTTCGATATCGCCCGCGCGGCAGTCTTTCTGGCATCCGATGAAGCCAAGTTCATCACCGGCGTCTGCCTGCCGGTCGATGGCGGGCAAAGCTGTGCGGTGGGAGCGTTCTCCTGATATGGCCACGATGGTTCCCACAGAAAGCGACCTGACAGGCGCGCGCGCGGTAGACCGGGCGCTGGGACTTCTATCGATGGTGGGGCGTCATGCCGAACGCGGTGTGGCGCTTTCGGTCATCGTTACCGAAAGCGGGCTGAACAAGCCCACGGCCCGCCGCCTGCTGCTGGCGCTGATCCGCGCAGGCCTGGTGGAGCAGGATGAGGAAACGCGGCGTTATTATCTGGGCGAGGAAGCCTATGTGCTGGGCAGCCTGTCATCGCGCCGTTTCGGCTTGCTGCAGATGGCCCAGGACAGTCTGACGCGCATTTCCCGCCGCACTGAGGATTCGAGCTTCCTTTCCGTGCGCCGCGACACGTTTGCACTGTGCCTTTATCGCGAAGAAGGCACCTGGCCGGTGCGCACCCACGCGCTTCAGGCCGGTTTCGAGCACCCCTTGGGCATAGGCGCGGGATCGCTCGCCATGCTGGCGGCGCTGCCCGACGCCGAGGTGGAAAGCGTCATTGCCGCCAATAGCGGGCTGATCGCCGCGAACTATCCCGGCATCACGCTTGACGGACTGCGCCGCGACGTCGAATTGACGAGAACCAATGGTTATTCGCTCAATCCGGGTCTGATCCTCTCGAATTCCTGGGGTATCGGCGTTGCCATCCGAACCCCGGATGGCGCGGTGGCGGGGGCGTTGAGCATTGCCGCCGTCGACAGCCGCATGCGGCCGGAGCGTCAGCCGGAACTGGCGGCAGTGCTGCGCGAGGAAGTGACCCGCATCGAGACACGCATTGCGGAAATGATGGCCAGCCGCGCCCGCACACGCGGCGAAGGCGACGCGAAACGGCAAACAAGGAGAACGAGCAAATGAGCAAAGCACAGATCGTCGGCTGGGCGCACTCGCCTTTCGGCAAATCGGCCCTTGAAAATACCGAGCAACTGATGGCTTCGGTCGTGGCGCCGGCCATAGACCATGCCGGCGTCGATGTCGGCGATATAGACGGCATTTTCGTCGGCGTGATGAATAACGGTTTCTCGAAGCAGGATTTTCAGGGCGCGCTGGTGGCCATGGGCGATGAGCGCCTCGCCTATACGCCCGCCGTGCGTTTCGAGAACGCCTGCTCGACGGGATCGGCCGCCCTTTACAGCGCCATGGATTTCATCGAGGCGGGACGCGGGCGCATCGCGCTCGTTGTCGGCGCCGAAAAAATGACGGCGCTGCCAACCGCCGAGGTGGGTGAAATCCTTCTATCCGCCTGCTACCGTGCTGAGGAAGCCGATATTTCCGGCGGCTTTGCCGGCCAGTTCGGACGTATCGCTGAGGCCTATTTCCAGCGCTATGGTAATCGTTCCGAAGAACTGGCGATGATCGCCGCCAAGAACCATGCCAATGGCGCGGTCAATCCCTATGCCCATATGCGCAAGGATTTCGGCTTCGATTTCTGCAACACGGTATCGGATAAGAACCCCTATGTCGCAGGCCCCCTGCGCCGCACCGACTGCTCGCTGATCTCCGACGGCGCTGCCGCCATCATTCTGGCCGATGAGGAAACCGCAGCGACACTCAACCGCGCCATCGGTTTCAGGGGCCGCAAGCATGTCAATGACATTCTGGCGCTGAGCCGCCGCGATCCGCTGGCCTTCGAGGGCGCACGCCGCGCCTGGGCAGGTTCGCTGGAACTCGCCGGGGCGACGCTCAACGACCTCTCCTTCGTCGAAACCCATGATTGTTTCACCATTGCCGAACTCATCGAATACGAGGCGATGGGGCTGGCGAAGCCCGGCGAAGGCCATCGGGTGGTGCGCGAAGGCACAGCCCTGAAAACCGGGCGTCTGCCGATCAACCCCTCCGGCGGGCTGAAATCCAAGGGGCATCCGGTCGGGGCGACCGGCGTTTCCATGCATGTCATGGCGGCGATGCAATTGATGGGCGAAGCGGGCGACATGCAGATCCCCGGCGCCTCGCTCGCCGGTGTTTTCAACATGGGAGGGACTGCGGTTGCCAACTATGTCTCGATCATGGAGCGCGTGAAATGACGATACATCCTCCGGGCGGGGTTGCGCCTTCGACCACGCGGGTCATGAACCTCTCGCATTTCCTGACCCAGGCTGCGCGCCGCAACCCTGCCGACATCGGCTTCGTATGGGGTGACAAGAGCTGGACATGGGCTGAAATGGACGCCCGCGTCGATGCGATGGCGATGGCGCTGATGATCGAATTCGGCGTCAGGAAAGGCGACCGCATTCTGGTGCAGTCTTCCAACAACAACCAGATGTTCGAATCCATGTTCGCCTGCTTTCGCGTGGGCGCGGTGTGGGTGCCGACCAATTATCGCCAGTCGCCCGACGAGGTCGCCTATCTGGCGAAAGCCAGCGGCGCACGCGGCATGATCTGCGCCAGCGCTTTTCCCGAGCATGCAAGGGCCAGCCGTGAGGCGACCGCGATCGATTTCACCATCGCCATTGGCACGGCCGAATTCGGCGAGGACTACGATACTATCGTGGCCCGCCATCTGGGTCAGAAAGTGAAAAGCGAGGCGGTGGATCGGGACGATCCCTGCTGGTTCTTCTTCACCTCCGGCACGACGGGCCGGCCCAAGGCTGCGGTGCTGACCCATGGCCAGATGGCCTTTGTCATCACCAACCATCTCTGCGATCTGATGCCCGGCACCGGACCGGGCGACGCTTCCATCGTCGTTGCGCCGCTTTCGCACGGCGCGGGCATTCACCAGCTGGTGCAGGTGGCGCATGGGGCAAAAACGGTGCTTCCGGCCGCGGAAAAGCTCGATGTGCCCGCGGTGTGGGCGCTGATCGAGAAATGGCGCGTCACCAATGCCTTCACCGTGCCGACCATTCTGAAAATGCTGATCGAAGACCCTTCCGTGGATCGTTTCGATCATTCCTCGCTGCGCTACGTTATCTATGCCGGCGCGCCCATGTATCGTGCCGATCAGAAACGGGCACTCGCCAAGCTCGGCCCGGTGCTGGTGCAATATTTCGGCCTCGGCGAAGTGACCGGCAACATCACCGTGCTGCCGCCTTCCTTCCACACCGCCGAGGACGGCCCTGAGGCGCGGATCGGCACCTGCGGTTTTGATCGCACCGGCATGGAAGTGCAAATCCAGAACGATGCGGGCGAGGAGCTTCAGGCCGGTGAAACCGGCGAAATCTGCGTGATCGGTCCCGCTGTTTTCGCGGGTTATTACGATAATCCCGACGCCAATGCCAAAGCGTTCCGCAACGGCTGGTTCCGCACCGGCGATCTTGGCCACCGCGATGAGAACGGTTTCGTATACATCACCGGCCGCGCCTCCGACATGTATATTTCCGGCGGCTCGAACATCTATCCGCGTGAGATCGAGGAGAAAATCCTCATGCACCCGGATATCAGCGAAACAGCGGTTCTGGGCGTGCCGGATGCGGTGTGGGGCGAGGTCGGCGTCGCCGTCTGCGTGGCGCGGGAGGGCGCGGATATCGCCGGCATCGACCTGAAAGCCTATCTCGACGGCAAGATGGCCCGTTACAAGCTGCCGAAAGCCATTGTGTTCTGGGATGCCATGCCAAAATCCGCCTATGGCAAGATCACCAAGAAGATGATCCGCGAGGAGCTGGAAAAGCGCGGCCAGATGCCGGTTTTCGAGGAAAAACTGACCGGCTGAAGGCCGCAACGTATAACCGGGAGGAGACGGTATGACACAGCAGACGAGAGAGATGAAAGGCGCTGTCGCCATCACCGGCGGCGCATCGGGTATCGGCTTTTCCACGGCGCAGCTGTTGATGGCGCGCGGCTGGCAGCCATGGCTACTGGATCTCAAGCGTGAGGCGCTGGATGCCGCTTGCGGAAAACTCGGCATCGATGCCTCGCGCGGCATCGTCTGCAACGTGGCGGATGAGACGTCTATAGAGGAAGCTTTCACCGCCTTGACGGCAGGCGGCGCGGATCATGCCGTTGATCTGGTGGCCGTCGTCAACAGCGCCGGCATCGGCATCGACAAGCTTTCGGTCGATACCAGCGTGGAAGAATTCCGTCGTATCGTTGACGTTAATCTCGTCGGCAGCTTCGCCGTGGCCCGCACCGCCGCGCGTTACTGGCTGGACCGCGCAATTTCCGGTTCGATCGTCAATATCAGCTCGGTCTCCGGCATGTGCGGCAATCGCGGCCGCAGCGCTTATGGCGCTTCAAAAGGCGGCGTCAATCTTCTGACGATGGTTATGGCGAACGAGCTGGGGCAATCAGGCATTCGCGTCAACGCGATTGCGCCCGGCCCTGTCGATACCCCCCTCACCCAGGCGGTTCATACGGAGAATGTTCGCAGCCAGTGGCACAGCCGCGTTCCCATGCACCGCTATGGCAGGACGGACGAGATCGCCTCTGCCGTGGCTTTCCTTGTGTCGGACGACGCGAGCTACATCAACGGTCAGGTGCTGGCCGTAGACGGTGGCTTCATTACCGCAGGGCTTGCAGTATGACGACAATGCCCCCGGAGGGGCTTCCGCGCAGTATCGTCCATCCGGGACCGCCAACACCCGAACGCTTCCGCGTCGTCGTCTGCCACGCCCATCCGGTCAGGCTGAATGCCAAAACCGGTGTCTGCGTCAACGAGGCGATTGCAGAAGCCTTTGTCGAACAGGGTTTCGATGGCGGTTATGTCAGACTGAAAAATGTGCCGATGAAGCGGTTGCACTATGTCATGCCCGCGGCCGCCCCCGATGAGGCCCATGCCGCTTGGTATAGCGAGACATTCTCCATGCCGGGAGGCACGATCATCGATGCCGGCCTGCATATGGGGCGACGCGACGGTCAGCCGTTCCTGCACTGCCATGGTTCGTGGAAAAGCGCCGAAGGCGTTCTATCCATGGGACACTTGCTGCCTTTGGAGTCCGAATTTGCCGGGAAAACACCGCTTGAGGCGCTGGCGCTGGATGGCGCGATCCTGGACGTGCAGAAGGATGAGGAAACCAACTTCCCCCTCTTCACGCCCATCCCGCAGCCGCGCAACCGGAAAGATGCAGGGCTCCGGGCGCTGTTGTGCACCGTGCGGCCCAATACCGATATCTGCACGGCGCTTGAAGCCGCCTGCAAACAATTCGACCTGCGGGAGGCCGAGATCAATGGTATCGGCAGCCTGATTGGTGCGGATTATGAAGACGGAACAAGTCTCACCGCCTATGCCAGCGAAATCCTCATCCGCAATGGCCGCATCCACCCCTCCGCCACGGGTGGCGAACGGGCAATGCTGGATATTGCGATGGTCGATCTTACCACGCAGATCAGCGGCGGGCGGCTGGTGCGCGGCAAGAACCCGGTCTGCGTCACTTTCGAACTGCTTCTGACCGAAACACAGGGGGCGGCCGCATGAGTTGCGCCGTGCAACTCCACCGCCCGCCTTACCGTACCTCACGCCGCCTGCGGTTTCTCCACAGGCAACCATTCTTCCAGCGTCACCTCGAAGGTCATGCATACGGGATTGGCGCCGGCAATGAAGGGACCGCCGTAAACCGCGCCATCGGTATCGGCGACAACGCCGGTCAGCGCGGCGCGCAGCGAACCATCTGGCTGGGCGCGCACCTCGCCGGCAATCGAAACGATCTCAACGGCAGGACCGTTTATCTGCAAAAACGCGCCGCTGCGGGTGCCGAGGCACGCATCCACCAGACTGCCCAGCGCGCCGCGCACGAAGGCGTTGCGGAAACCTTCGGCCAGACACAGTTTCTCCACGCCGAGCACGAGATCTTCATTGGGTGCTATGCGGGCATAAGCCACACGGCCCATGGAGCCGGATTCGACAGTGTTATGCGTGTTCATCGGCGTGCTCCGTGCGGTTCCTGGGTTGAAGAAGGGGAATATTGGTTTCGGGATCGAAGGCCTGCTGCAGCACGAAACTGTCGAGCGAAGTCACAAGTGCGGAAATGCCGCCTTCTCCGACGATACAGGATTCCGTCAGCAAATGGCCGCCTTTGACCACACCCGCCGCAGTCCGCATGGCGGCATGGCAATGCACGATCGGCTCGCCCTTCATGCTCCGCCCCAGCGTGGCATTGCCGAAAACCAGCCAGGCCGCCCCCGCGTCTATGGGTTTCGTATAGGCGATGACCGCCCTGCCGGAAGGATCGGGTGGGGCCACGCAATAGGACAGGATGTCGAAATAACCGCCAAGAATGGTCAAAGAGGCATTTTCGATGCCGTTTGCGGCCAAAGACCGCACGATGCCATCGTAAAGGCTGCACCCCGGCGCGATGAACAGCCGCATATGGCGCGCAGACGGCGAGCGCAGGCTGTTGATGCGCACCGGCGAAGAAGTACCGGGATGTATCAGCGTTCTCGGCCTTGGAAAATGCTGTTGCCGTGTGGGTGCCATGCCTGCTCCTCCCTGCTGCCTGTACCTTGCAGTACGGTACTCAAAGACCAGCCAAAGGTGCTTTCGAATGGTGGCGCCAAAATGCCCTTCGGAAAACACTTCTTTCGCGAGCGACCCCACGGACGGCAGATTTTTTTGCGATATATTTCAGGGAGACCGGCATGACGAAGCCGCTGGACAGAATTGACCGCAAAATATTGCGGGCCCTGCTGGAGAACGGCAGGCTGAGCAATACGGAGCTATCGGAAAAGGTGGGGCTGTCGCCCAGCCCTTGCTGGCAGCGCGTCAAGCGGCTGGAAGACGAAGGGGTCATTCGCGGTTATACCGCCATTCTCGATCAGGCCCATCTGGGGCTGACCGAAACGGTGATCATCGAGATCATGCTGGACCGCCACGACGATGAGGTTCTGGAACGTTTCGGTGAAGCCATGGCCGCTCTTCCCGAAGTCTTGGAAGCCTATCTGACAACCGGCGAATATGATTATCTCATCAAGGTGGCGGTGGCGGGAACCGCGGGCTACGAGCAGTTTCTGCGCCGCAAGCTTTACAAGATCGAGGGTGTGCGCCACTCCCGCTCCTGTTTCGCGCTTAAATGCCTCAAGCACACATTGTCAGTCGTCCCCGATTCCGGGCCTCCGTCTGCCTGAACGGGTCTGGACAGATACGGGAATGGCGCGGTGGAGAGATTTTCGCACTTTGCCAGCCTTTGAAACCATTCCGACAGCGGCTTTTGCGTTACGGACGCAAAAGCAGTGTCGCTGACCAGATGACAAAGGCGGCAACCGCGATCTTCCAGCAATCGCCTCTTTTTTTCAGGCCGGGCAGACCGAGCGGCCGGATGATCTGGACCACCATGGCCAGCAGTAAAAAAAGGCCGATCGCCTTCGTCATTTATTGAGCCTTTTCTTTATTTCTGCATCGTCACAGGCTGGACATTTTTACCGTTCACCAGAAGAGTGCAACTCATTCGGGTAACGCCCGTCCTATGACCTGTCCGACCGTCCGTCCGAACGCATGAGAGTGTTTTCATGAGCAGAAATCTTCTACCCGTATTCGCTCTTTTATCCAGCACTCTGTTTCTTTTTCTCGGCAATGGCCTTCAGGGCCTCGTGCTGCCGGTGCGTGGTTCAGCGGAAGGTTATTCCAATGAAATTCTTGGCTTTCTAGGCACCTCCTGGGCGGCGGGGTTCGTCGTTGGCTGCTTTGTCGCGCCCGCCATCGTGCGCCGCGCTGGCCATGTGCGGGCATTCGGGTCCTTCGTGGCGCTGGTGTGCCTGACGGTGCTGATGACCGGCCTTATCATCGACGACACCTCATGGATCGCGCTGCGCGCGCTGACCGGTTTCTGCACGGCCGGAACCTCGATGATCATCGAAAGCTGGCTGAACGAGCGCGCCACCAATGAAAGTCGTGGCATGATCTTCTCGCTTTATATCGCCATCACGCTGCTCGGTGTCGTGGCGGGGCAGATGATCGTGCCGATGGGCGATATCAGCAATACCTCGCTGTTCATGATCTGCGGCATCATTTATTGCATCGCCATTCTGCCGGCCACGCTTTCGAAAGCTGCGAGCCCACAGCCGTTGCAGAAGGTGAAGCTGGATCTGCCGGCCCTTTACCGCAACTCACCGGTCTCTTTCGTGGGCATCCTGATGATCGGCATTGCCAACGGCGCTTACGGTACGCTCGGCGCCGTCTTCGGTGCGCGGGCAGGGCTGGATCCGACCATGATCGCGATCATGGTGTCCGTCACGATTTTCGTGGGTGCGCTGGCGCAATTTCCCGCAGGCCGGCTTTCAGACCGGATAGACCGCCGCTACGTGCTGGCCGGGCTGGCCGGGGTTGGCGCTGTCGCGGGCCTGGCCGTCGCGGCCGTGCAGCCGCATGATGTCTATGTGCTCATCCCCATGATCGCCATTTACGGTGCCGCCGCCAACGCGCTTTATCCCATCGCCGTGGCCCATGCCAACGACTTCGCCGCATCGGAAGACTTCGTCAAGGTTTCCGGTGGGCTGCTTCTGCTTTACGGCATCGGCACCATCATCGGCCCGACGTTCGGCGGCGCGATCATGACCTATTCCGGCCCCTATGCGCTGTTCCTGGTGACGGCTGTGGCGCATCTGCTCATCACCGCCTACGCCATCATCAGAAGCCGCCGGCGCGCTGCGCTTTCAACCGAGGAAAAAGACAATTTCTCGACGATGATGCCAACAACACCCTCACCGCTCGTGACGCCGGAAAGTATTGCGCTTGACCCGCGCGCGCCGCAATATCCAGACGACGATGGCGATTATGTGGAAAAAGGAGCAGGTATATGAGCCTCTTTGACGATGACCGTCCTCAAAAACCGGCAGCGCATGAGATTGGCGGCGATCTCAGCCTTCTTTCGGTGGACGAGTTGAGCAGCCGTATCGATCTTCTGCAAGCCGAAATCATCCGACTCGAAGAGGAGAGGACACGGAAATCCGCCGGAAGACAGGCGGCGGAAAATCTCTTCCGATCCTGATGCGCGCTTCAGAATAGACACGCGACTGCACTTCCGCAACCGTAAGCTAAGGCTCCGCCAGTATCCGAACATGAATATTACGGGGCAGTCTTTCGTTTACCATTAACCAAAAATTAAGCTTTCTGAGAGATTACTATACATGTCCAGTTCTTCTGGACCTCAGGCATCTTCTCCATACGGCGAATTGGTCTGATTTTTCTCCCTGTTTTACCTTGAGAGCCGCTTTCGCGGCTCTTTTTTTGCCCGTCGCCGCAATTCGTAAAACTGTGGGTATTAACCCTTCTTTAATAATTGCCTTGCGCATTTCAGGTAAAGATACCATCCTGAAAACACTAAAGGCCGGAACAAAATATCCGGATCGTCGTTGCCTGACAGTGTGGTGCGTGAGCAGGGATTTAAAGAAATGTCGGAACAGGTTTTAAATACCATAAGCTTTGCGGGTCGCGCGGCTGCTTCCAACCAGTTCAAGGCCCTCTATACCGAAGGCATGACCTTGGTTGAGGAAACGGCGAGCTATCTCGATGGCGCTGGCCGCACAGCCTCCAAGGTTCTGCCGCGCATGGCGTCCGTGCTTTACGCGGCGGAGTCGATGCGCCTCACCACCCGCCTGATGCAGATGGCATCCTGGCTGCTGCTGCAGCGGGCCGTGAACAATGGCGAAATGACCCGTGATCAGGTTCTGAGCGAAAAGAACAAGGTGCGACTCGACAGCTTCAACGTCGACCGTAACGCGCCAGGCTGGAACGACCTGCCGGAATCCTTCCGCGATCTCATCGAGCGCTCGCTGCGTCTCCAGAACCGCATCGCCCTGCTCGACCGCGAAATCTATCGCCCGTCCGAAGCTGCCAAGGTGCCGGACAATGAAAACAGCGTGCAGGCGCAGCTCAACCTCCTGCGCACGGCTTTCTCGATCAACTGAGAAAAGACGACCCTTATCCGGACAATTTGAAAAGCAGGCTCACCGGCCTGCTTTTTTCTTTTGCGTGCTACGCGAGCGCCATCGCCGAAAAATGGCAACAAAAAGCCCGGCAAAACCGGGCTTTTTTTAAACGATCCGTCCGCAAGAGGATCAGAGGCCGAGGCCGCCGAAACGCTTGTTGAACTTGGAAACGCGGCCACCGCGGTCCATAAGCTGCTGGTTGCCGCCCGTCCATGCCGGATGGGACTTGGGGTCGATTTCAAGGTTCATGACAGCGCCTTCCGAACCCCAGGTGGAGCGGGTTTCGTATTCGGTGCCATCGGTCATGACCACCTTGATCGTGTGATAATCGGGATGGATATCAGCCTTCATGACAATCTTCCTGGTTAAGTGACGTGCGGTCCATTTGCCGCAATTGCGTCAACTGAGCCATTTCAATAAATGAAGCCATAGACCAGATGGGCTATGGCTTCCCAATTCGATGCGGAGCCTATACATGAAGGTCGCCCAGATAACAAGAGCCTGCTATCCCCTTGTGAAAGGAGATAGCCAAAGGGGCGAGAATTTTGCCGTACACCGGAAATTCACCCGTAAAAGGCCCAAAAACAGCAGGGAACGAGGAGCATAGAGAACGTGGCAGACATTGACGAGCAGAAAGCGGCGAAACAGAGAAGCCTGAAGCCGCTTCTTGGCCTGTTTCCCTATCTCCGACGTTACCGCGGCCTGATGGCGGCCGCCCTTTTCGCTCTCGTGCTTTCTTCCGCCACGACACTCGCCCTGCCGCTTGCCGTTCGCCGTATCATCGATCACGGATTCCAGACGCCGGATGGCGGCATGATCAACAGCTATTTCGCCATGCTTCTGGCGATTGCCGTTGTCCTCGCTCTCGCCAGCGCCATGCGTTATTATTACGTTATGACCATCGGCGAAAGGGTCGTCGCCGATCTGCGCCGCGATGTCTTTGCCCACCTTACCACGCTGTCACAGCAGTTTTTCGACAGCAATCGATCCGGCGAACTGACCTCGCGGCTGACCGCCGATACCGTGCAGATTCGCTCGGCTTTTGGCTCGTCCGCCTCGGTGGCGCTGCGCAACATCATCATGTGCTGCGGTGCCGTGGCGATGATGATCTATACCAGCCCCGGCCTTTCCGGCCTTGCGCTGCTTGCCATTCCCTTCATTGTTTTTCCGCTGATCGCCTTCGGGCGCTCGGTTCGCGCCCGCTCCCGAACCACGCAGGACACATTGGCCAATTCCGCCGCCTATGCCTCCGAGACGATCGCGGCGAGCCGCACCGTGCAGTCCTTTAATGCCGAGGTGCTGGCAAATGCCCGTTATGGCGCTTCCGTGGAAGCCGCCTATCAGGGCGCGCGCGCCGCCATCGGCGCACGCTCCATCCTCACCGCCGTCGCCATCGCGCTCGTCTTCGGCAGCGTTGTCGGCATTCTCTGGTATGGCGCCCAAAGCGTCCTGTCGGGCACTATGACGGCCGGTACGCTCGGCCAGTTCGTGCTTTATTCGGTCATCGCGGCAAGCGGACTCGGTCAGCTCTCGGAAGTCTGGGGTGAACTGGCGCAGGCGGGTGGTGCTGCCGAACGGCTTTCCGAACTGCTGAACGAGCGCTCACCCGTCGCGGAACCCACCTCGCCCGTCGCCATGCCGCAACCGCCGCGCGGCGAAGCCGAATTCGAAAATGTGGATTTCGTCTACCCGCTCGCGGCAGGACGACCAATCGTTTCCGGCCTCTCCTTCAAGGTCAGCGCCGGCGAAACGGTCGCCATCGTCGGGCCTTCCGGCGCCGGCAAGAGCACGGTCTTTTCGCTGCTGATGCGCTTTTACGATCCGCAGCATGGCCGCATCACCGTCGATGGCGCGGATATTCGCGACGTCAGCCTTGCCGATCTACGCGCACGCCTATCCATCGTTCCTCAGGATGTAGCGATATTCGCCTCCTCCATCCACGACAACATTGCCTTCGGCCGGCCGGATGCGACACGCGAGGAGGTGCGCGCCGCCGCCATCGCCGCGCAGGCCGACAGCTTCATCGAACGTCTCGTCAACGGGTATGATACGCAGGTGGGCGAGCGCGGCGTGACGCTATCCGGCGGCCAGCGCCAGCGCATCGCCATTGCCCGCGCCATCCTGCGCAACGCCCCGATCCTGCTTCTCGACGAAGCCACCTCAGCGCTGGATGCGGAAAGCGAAACGCTGGTGCAGAAGGCCCTCGATGAGCTGATGAAAACCCGCACCACCATCGTCATCGCTCATCGTCTCGCCACCGTGCTTAAGGCCGACCGTATTCTGGTGATGGATGAAGGCCGCATCATCGAAGAAGGCACGCATCAGAGCCTCATTCGCCAGGATGGCCTCTATGCGCGGCTTGCCCGACTGCAATTCCAGACCGGGTCGGACGAATTGCGCGCAAAAGCGTGAACTAGCCCAGTACCTTGCGTCCCGCAACGCGGCCTGAAAACAGGCAGCCACCAAGGAATGTGCCCTCCAGCGCATTATAACCATGCATGCCACCGCCGCCGAAACCGGCAACCTCACCGGCGGCATAAAGGCCGGGCACCGGCTCACCCGCGGCGTCCAGTACCCGCGCTTCAAGGTCCGTATGAAGACCGCCGAGCGTCTTGCGCGTCAGCACATGCAACCTTACCGCAATCAGCGGCCCCATTGCCGGATCGAGCAGCCGGTGCGGTTTTGCCGTCCGCATC
This sequence comes from Agrobacterium sp. ST15.13.013, assembly GCF_027956525.1. Lineage (NCBI taxonomy): Bacteria > Pseudomonadati > Pseudomonadota > Alphaproteobacteria > Hyphomicrobiales > Rhizobiaceae > Agrobacterium > Agrobacterium sp. ST15.13.013. The sequence continues at coordinate 14,823 of NZ_JAQKGP010000026.1, read as the reverse complement.
AGCCGGTCGCCGAGATAACGACGCGCGCCGTGGATGGCCGTTACCTGCGCATCCTTGCTGAAACCGTTTTCTACTTCGCGGTCGCGTGCCTCTATCTGCCGGCGGATATGCTCTATATGCAGCCGGTCGTCGCCGCTGACGGCATTCATCGCCGTCACGAGTTCTTCGAGCGTATCCCGAACGACGAAATCTTCGCCGCGCTCCATGAAGGCACGCACCGGCCCCGGCGGTTCCTTGCCCAGTCTTTTGAGCAGCAACCTTATATCCTTGCCGGTCAGATCCGGATTCTGTTCCGAGCCTGAAAGCGCGAATTCTTTCTTGATAATCGCCTTGGTCAGAATGAACCAACTATGGCCGCTGCCGCGTTCGCCCAGCATTTTTAGCGTACCGAGCGTATCGAAACCCGGCATGGCGGGGGCGGTGAGACGGTTTCCATCCGCATCGCACCAGAAGGACGAGGGACCGGGCAGGATGCGGATACCGTGATCCGGCCAGATCGGATCGTGGTTCTTCACGCCCTCGGTATAATGCCACATGCGGTCACGATTGATGACGGCTCCGCCGGCCGTTTCCGTAATGGCGATCATGCGGCCATCCACATGCGCGGGAACACCGCAGACCATGCTCGCGGGAGGCTGGCCCAGCGGTTCCACCGGCCAGTTGCGCCGCACCAGTTCCTGATTGCCGCCGATGCCGCCGGAACTGACGATGACCGCCGCAGCGGAGAGGGTAAAATCGCCCTGCTGTTCCCGACTGCTCTCCTGCCCGCGTTGTACCGGGTCGGACGCTAGAATCGCACCCGAAACGCCGGTCACCCGGCGGTCTGCGATCTCCAGACGATCAACCCGGTGGCGAAAGCGGAAAGTCAGCCGGCCGGTTTCTGCCATGGCCTTCGCCTTTTCGATGAAGGGCGCAAGTACGCCCGGACCCGTGCCCCATGTGACATGGAAACGCGGAACGGAATTGCCGTGGCCGTGGGCGAGGCTCCCGCCGCGCTCGGCCCAGCCGACAACGGGAAACCAGCGCATGCCCATGCGGTGCAGCCATTCGCGTTTCTCACCGGCGGCAAAATCGAGATAGCCCTCCGCCCAGCGGCGCGGCCAATAGTCCTCCGGACGGTCGAAACCGGCCGAACCGAACCAGTCCTGTCTTGCAAGATCAAGACTGTCTCGCACCAGCATCCGGCGCTGCTCGGGACTGTCGACGAAAAACAGACCACCCAGCGACCAGAAGGCCTGCCCGCCAAGGTTCTGCTCCCCCTCCTGATCCAAGACGCAGACGCTGAAACCCCGCTCAGCCGCCTCGGTTGCCGAAACGAGGCCGGCAAGCCCCGCGCCGACAACGATCACGTCATAGACTTCCATCAGCCCCTCCCAGATATGACAGAATTACTTTTACGCGAACGTAAATTTAGAAACTATCGCAGACGCCCCGAATGTTGGAGATAAAATTCTTGAAGTGGCTAAAATTTTTTAAGCGACCAAAGCTTGGTTTCTTTATTCTGCTCTACCACGCCCTCTGCCTCCATAATCGACAACAAAGTCCGTGAAATATGGCCTTCGTGTTCCACATGGCCCGTGTAGATTCCAAGTGCACGACCGATTTCAGAATTCTTTAGCCCGACACTTTGGGCATCTTTCAGCAGGAGATAAATGGCCGACTTCAACTGCGACATTGCAAGTTGAGCAATGGCGTAAGGCTCATTTGGAAACGTCATGCATTCTCCATAAGTGCTAGCGTTCGGTGAGCTTGAGTTCGATACGGCGATTCTGCTGCCGTGCTTCAGGCGTATCGCCTTCGGCAATCGGCTGATATTCGCCGAAACCGGCGGCGACCAGCCGGTTTGCCGGCACGCCCTTGGAGATCAGGAATTTCACCACCGAGGTGGCGCGGGCCGAGGAAAGCTCCCAATTGTCACGGTAACGGCCGGAACCGGAAAGCTGGACATTGTCCGTATGACCATCCACACGCAGGACCCAGTTTATCTCCGCCGGAATTTCCTTGGCGAGATCGAGCAGCGCGACCGCCAGCTTCTCCATCTCAGCCTGCCCTTCCGGATTGAGTTCATTGCCACCGGATGGGAAGAGCACTTCGGACTGGAAGACGAAACGGTCACCGACGATGCGAATATTTTCGCGGTCCGAAAGGATTTCGCGCAGTCGCCCGAAGAAATCGGAGCGATAGCGGTTCAGTTCCTGCACCCGCTGCGCCAGCGCAACATTGAGCCGCCGGCCAAGATCGGCGATCTTGACCTGAGAAGAGGCGTCCTTGGCTTCCGAGGCCTGAAGCGCGGCTTCCACCGAGGCGATCTGCGCTCTCAGCGCCGCAATCTGCTGGTTGAGCAATTCGATCTGCGCGGACGCGCGGGAATTGGCCTGCCGCTGTTCGTCCAGTTCGCCGGTCAGGCTGCCGATCCGCGCATTGGCGTTCGCATTGCTTCCCGATCCCGCATCGAGAAGCGCCTGCAGTCGGGAACGCTCATTTTCGGATGCGGCAAGGGTGGATTGCAGGCTGGCAAGCGCGTCCTCAATATCCTGCTTATTGCCTTTTTCCATGGCCAGAAGTTCGGTCAGTTCGGCAATCTGGCTGTTGAGACGCGTCAGCACCTCATCCTTGCCGGTGATTTCCCGCGATAGAACGAATTGCGCCAGCACGAAAACCGTGAGCAGAAACATGATGGCCATGAGCAAGGTCGACAGCGCATCGACAAACCCCGGCCAATAATCCACACCCCTGTCGCGGCGGCGGTTGCGCGCAAGCGCCATGACTACTCGCTCCCGTTATCGTGCCGAATGCGTCCGGAAGACTTCGTATCGCTGTCGATCCGCTCTGACAGCCGGTCGAGCGTGCGGCGGAGCGATTTCGATTCTTCCTGCTGCGCCTCGATCCAGTCACGCAGCATCTGCTGTTCGCTGCGCATGTTCTTGACCAGGCCTTGAATGCCTTCGGCAAGGCTGGTCATGGCCGCAAGCGAGCGCTCGGTGCTGACAACGGCGCCGGGTTCGCCCTTGAACTCCCTCGGCCCTTCCGTCGTATCCGTCACCGAGGAAAGCCAGTTTTCAAGCTGTGTATAGAAACGGTTCTGGGCGCGACCGGCCTGAAGATCGAGGAAACCGAGAATAAGCGAACCCGAAAGACCGAGCAGCGACGAGGAAAACGCCGTTCCCATGCCCGAAAGAGGAGCAGTCAGGCCGGCCTTGAGGGAGCCAAGAATGTCGTTGCTGTCGCCGGCGCTCGGATCGAGCGACTGGATGACATTGCTGATCGCGCCGATGGTGCCGATGAGGCCCCAGAAGGTGCCGAGCAAGCCGAGAAACACCAGCAGGCCGACAAGATAACGCGATGTATCACGGGTCTCGTCGAGGCGCGTCGCAATGGAATCGAGGATCGTCCGCTGCGTAACGGCGGAAAGCCGGACTTCGCCGCGCTTGCCGATCAGCGTGCTCATCGGCGCGAGCAGCTTGGGCGCACGGCCAACTTTGTCGACGCTGCCGGCAGCGCGGAAGGCATTGAACCAGCTGACTTCCGAGCGCAGGCTCATCGTCTGCGTAAACACCAGAATGATGCCGATGGCCAGCACGCCTAGAATGAAGCCGTTGAGCCCCGGATTGGACATGAAGGCGGTGTGGGCCTGCCGGTAAAGAATGGCCGCCAGAAAGCCCACAAGGATCAGAAACAGAACCATCGTCCAGAGAAACGGTGTCGGACTGGACAGCTTGTGACTGTATTGCCGTGTGGTCACCGGTTTCTCGACGCCAAGATCGAGCAGCTCCGAATCCGCCATAACGTTCGCATTCCCTCTGGTCAGGTATCCAGCGGAAGCTATTTGAAAATTGCGACGATTTGAAGCGAAAAGCCGGTCTTTCGTCACAGGCGTTTTAGGAAAATGTGTGAGCACCCGGCAATGGAAAACAAAAACACCCGGCGAACATCCGCCGGGCGTCTAAAACTTGCAGAAACGGCAGGTTTTCCGTCGAAAACCCGTCAGCGGCCCGGGATCGGACGGTTGGCGACCTCAACGAGCGCCTTGTGGATATATTCGTTGCCGGCAGCGACAGAGCTGCTGCCGAAGATATCCGCGCCGCCCTTGATATCGGAAGCGAAACCGCCGGCTTCACGAATCAGCACCAGGCCTGCGGCCATGTCCCATGGCGAAAGATCAGCTTCCCAGTAACCGTCGAGACGGCCAGCAGCGACATAAGCGAGATCGAGCGAAGCCGCACCCATGCGGCGGATGCCGGCAGCCTCACCCATCACGTGACGAAGTTCGACAAGGAACTTGCCATGATTGCCACGGCCGAGATGCGGAACGCCGCAGCCGATGACGCAATCGGTCAGCGCCTTGCGCGCAGCGACGCGGATGCGGCGATCGTTGAGGAACGCGCCGCCGCCGCGCTCGGCGGTGTAGAGTTCGTCGGTGGCCGGATTGAAGATCACGCCGGCGACGACTTCACCATTACGCTCGAGCGCGATGGAAACCGCGAAATGCGGAATGCCGTGCAGGAAGTTGGTGGTGCCATCCAGCGGATCGACGATCCAGCGATGTGCGCCGTCCGTGCCCTTTTCCTCGCCGCCTTCTTCACCCAGGAAGTCGTAGGTCGGGCGGGCCTTCATCAATTCGTCACGCACGATCTTCTCGGCTTTCAGATCCGCCTGCGAAACGAAATCGCTCGGTCCCTTGACCGAGACCTGAAGGTTCTGCACTTCACCGAAGTCACGCGACAAAGACTTACCCGCCTTGATGGCGGCCTGAACCATGACATTGAGAAGGGCTGAACGGGCCATCGATGTTGTTTCCTGGAAAGCTTGCGAACCGCCCGGAAGCTCACCGGGCAGGCACGTCATTATTTTCTTGAATTGAAAGTTTGCGGTTCAAGACCACAAAACGCGCGGAAATTCAAGGCAAAAAGCCCATGGGTCAATGCCAGCGCAGGAAGGCTACCCTTCCATCACGTCGGGCGGAAACGATTTGCGGCCTCAATCGCCTTCTTCTGCTGCTCGTCGGTGATGCCGAGATAGAAGTCCTCGAGAGACGGATCCTTCAGGCCGGCGCGGCGGGAAAGCACATACCATTTGGCCGCCTCCACGGGATCCGGCCTCGTGCCGAGCGCCTGAATGTAAAGATGCGCCACCTTGTTCTGCGCCACGACATTGCCGCGCTGCGCCGCGCCGTAGAGCCAGCGGAAACCCTCATCCAGATTGCGCTCGCCGCCAAACCCATTGACCAGCCAGATGCCGAGATCGACCTGCGCGGTATCGTATCCAGCTTTCGCTGCCCGCGTCAGCCAGTCCCGCGCCTTTGCCTTTTTCTCGGCCGGCACATCCTTGAGCGACCAGTAAATCTGCGACACAGCATATTGCGCATCGGCAATGCCCTGTTCGGCGGATTTTTCATAGAACGGCAAAGCCATGAGCAGGCCCTTGGCTCCGGGATTTTCCGAAACCAGTATCTGGCCCCAGTTGAACTGGGCGGAGGCGTTGCCGGCTTCCGCCGCACGGCGCATGAAATCGTCGGCCTTCGCCTTGTCGCGGGTGACGAATTTGCCTTCCATCAGAATCAGCGCGAATTTGAACATGGCGACGGGATCGCCACCCTCAGCCGCCTGCTGGTACCAGAAAGCAGCGGTCTTCTCGTCACGGGCGATGCCCAGACCACGCGACATCATTTCCGCCACCAGCGTCTGGGCAGGTGCGTCACCGTTCTGCGCGCGGTTCAGCGCCTTGTCGAGCGCCTGCACATATTCGCCGCGCTGGAAATGCCCGTAAGCTTCGTCCACCCGGCCCTTGAATTCTTTTTCAGGCGGCAGCGCCGGCAATTCCGCGCCCATGCGCTGATAGACGTTCACCCCCGCAGACGGCTGCAAGTCCTTCTGCTCTTCGGATTGCACCCTGCCCTGACGGGTCGGCTGAGCCTCGTTTTCCAGCTGGCGGGACAGCGCATTGCTTTCGCTCTGCGGTCCGGACTGGGCAAAAGCAACACCCGCCGGCGCGCCGAAAGCGAGCGCCAGCAGTGAAACGGAAAGGCAGAGGTGAACCGAGCGCATGATCATCGCCTGTATCAACCGCCAAACCGTGGCGCTTTTTCGTCAAGCAGGGCGTTGATTTCAGAAACGGCCTGGGCGGCGCCGCCGGCATTTTCAAAAACGCCGCTGCGCATGGCCACGAACTCCACCCCGGTTTCGGCCACGGCAACAACCGAGGACACATCGGCGCCACCCATGACGATGGCCGGGATTTCGATCATCGAGGCCCACCATTCGCCGAGCGCCAGGTTTTTGGGATGCGCTTCCGGCTTGATGTCGCCTTCGAGCTTTCCAAAAAACATGTAATCCGGATTGGCCTCGCCCTGCTCCAGCGCCTTATGACGGTCGTCCGCATTGCCGCCGCCGACGATGAGCTTCGGCGTGAATTTTTCCACGGCCTCCGCAAGCGCCTCGCCATTACCGACCACATGCAGGCCATCCGCCTTCACGCGGCCGGCAATGCGGCTGTCACCGGCGATGAGCGCCGCCGCACCCGCCTTCTGGACGACGGGCACGATCAGTTCGGCGCGTTTCTGGAAAGCGGCGTCATCCAGACCATATTGCGGAATGATGACGGAAGCGACATCACCGCCCCGCAATGCGTTTTCCACCTCTTTAGCCTGCTTTTGCGCGTCGTCCGATTGCGGAACGATCAGGACAAGGCGGCAACGGTCTTCAACTAGGGTCATCGATTCGTCCATTTCAGACAGAAGACGCTTGCTGCGCAATCTGCACTCGTTTTCATATGACAAATCCGATAAACCGGACCGGCGAAAGGATCAACCGTCCATCCATGCTCACCGATTTTCATTTTTATCTCGTCGCCATTCCCGCAGTCGTTCTCGTCGGCCTTTCCAAGGGAGGGCTGGGCGGCGCGCTGGCGCTGATGGGCGTTCCTTTGATGGCGCTTGCCGTATCGCCGGTGCAGGCGGCGGCCATCTTTCTGCCGATCCTGATCGTCATGGATATCGTGGCGCTTTTCGCCTGGCGGCACTACAACCACCGGGAAACGCTCCTCATCATGCTGCCGGGGGCTATTGCCGGCATCGCGCTGGGCTGGGCGACCTCAAGCCTCGTTTCCGCAGACGCCATGCGCCTTGTTGTCGCCTCGGTCACGATCCTGTTCGTGCTGCGTTATTTCTATGAAAGCTTCAAAAGCCGCAAGGGCCGGGAAATCCCGGCCAAGCCACAAAGACCGGCGGCTGCGACCCTCTGGTCCGGTCTGTCCGGTTATGCCAGTTTCGTGGCCCATGCGGGCGGCCCGCCCTTCCAGATCTACGTTCTGCCGCTGAAGCTCGATCCAAAGATCTATACCGGCATGAGCGTGCGGTTCTTCGCCATCATGAACGCGATCAAGCTCATTCCCTATTTCGCGCTCGGCGCACTGGACGCCACCAACCTCAAGACATCGGCAAGCCTGTTGCCGGTGGCGATGCTGGCGACGCTTGCCGGCGCCAAGGTGGTGAAATATCTGAAACCCGCGGTGTTTTACCCGCTCATGTACGCCATGGCGCTGATTGCGGCGCTTAAACTGCTGTGGGACGGACTGCCGCTCTAGATTCGGCAATAAAAAGCTCTGGCAGCAGGTTTTCGCCGCCAGAGCTTGAAACGCTCAGACCGTGGCCCTTCATTCATCGAGAGCCGCGGCCTGGCATAAATTAATGTCTCGTCGAGGCCTTGAGCCTCTGCAGTTCATCCTTCAGGCGCAGTTTTCGACGTTTAAGGTCCGCGATCTCTTTGTCGTCAGACGACGGGGAAGCAAGAATACTTTCGAGCTCCTCCTCCAGAGCACCGTGTTTCTTTTCGAGCGATGCAATATGAGCCTGAATGGTCATGCGGCACGTCCTTCCTTTTTGAACCTACCTCCAGCTCTCCATCGCTGGAGTTTCAGGTTTACGACGGCAATGTGACACGGATCGCGCCGCTTGTCGAAGGCGAAATGAAGGCAATAAGTGGGCAATTTGGTCGCAAGGGATAACTTCCCGTTACCGCGATTTGATGATAGAGCCTCGTGAACGATCACATACGCGCCGGAGCCGATCCGGCGGCATAAAATGGGGATGAACAGATGCCCGATCAGGACCAGGCGGACATCAGGCTCACGCTGGCGCGGCTGCGCCAGGAGCATGAGGATTACGACGCGGCGATCAACGCGATGATCCAGACCAGCTGCGATGCGCTGAGAATACAGCGCATGAAAAAAAAGAAGCTGGCCGTCAAGGACAAGATGACCCAGCTTGAAGATCAGGTCATTCCCGATATCATCGCCTGAGCCCGGAGACATTACGTGACAGCAGAAACGCCCCCCGTCGCCATCATCATGGGCAGCCAGTCTGACTGGGAGACCATGAAGAACGCCGCCGATACGCTGGATGCGCTCGACATCGAATATGAAGCCCGCATCATTTCCGCCCACCGCACCCCGGACCGGCTTTATGACTTTGCCAATGGTGCGAAGGACGAAGGCTTCAAGGTCATCATAGCGGGTGCAGGCGGCGCCGCCCATCTTCCAGGCATGACGGCCTCGATGACGCCGCTGCCGGTCTTCGGTGTTCCGGTACAGTCCAAGACCATGTCCGGGCAGGACAGCCTTTATTCCATCGTGCAGATGCCGGCCGGTATTCCCGTCGGAACGCTCGCAATCGGCAAGGCCGGCGCGATCAATGCCGCCCTTCTTGCCGCTGCGGTTCTGGCGCTTGGCGATGAGGACCTCGCCGACCGGCTGGACGCCTGGCGCGCACGCCAGTCTGCGGCTGTCGCGGAATACCCCATGGACAGCGCCCAGTGACGACAGGAACGATTGCAAAGACCAGTAACCTGACCATCGGCATTATCGGCGGCGGGCAGCTCGGGCGTATGCTGGCTATGGCCGCTGCGCGCCTCAACCACCGCACCATCGTGCTTGAACCGCAGGCGGATTGTCCGGCAGCGCAAGCTTGCAACGACCAGATCGTCGCGGAGTATGACGACGAAAAGGCGCTTGCGGAACTCGCAAGCCGCTGTGATGTCGTGACCTACGAATTCGAGAACGTGCCTGTCGCGGCGGCCGAAAAGCTCAGCCTCTCCGTTCCCGTCTATCCACCTCCGAGAGCACTCAGCGCCTCACAAGACCGGTTGACGGAAAAACGCTTCCTCAACGGCTGCGGCATCCCGACCGCCGATTTCCGCGCCGTGGACAGCCAGGAAGAGCTGGAGGCCGCATTGGCCACCTTCGGCGGCAAGGGCGTGCTGAAAACCCGCCGCATGGGTTATGACGGCAAGGGCCAGCGTCTCTTCCGGGGTGGCGAAGACCTCGCAGGCGCCTTTGCGGCGCTCGGCGGCGTGCCGCTGATCCTCGAGAGCTTCATTTCCTTCGAGCGGGAAATTTCGCTCATTGCCGCCCGTTTCCAGGACGGCACCGTCACCTGTTACGATCCCGCCGAGAATGTCCATCTGGACGGCATCCTACACACTTCAACCGTTCCGGCAGCGCTCTCCAATGCCGCCAGGGCAGTTGCCGTACAATCGGCGGAAAAGCTTCTGGCAGCGCTCGAATATGTCGGCGTCATCGGCATCGAATTCTTCGTCCTGCCGGATGGTTCGTTGGTCGCCAATGAAATGGCGCCGCGTGTCCACAATACCGGTCACTGGACGGAGGCCGCCTGCGTGATCTCGCAGTTCGAGCAGCATATCCGGGCCGTATCGGGCCTCGTGCCCGGCAGCACGGATCGCCATTCGGATTGCGTTATGACCAATTTGATCGGCGATGACATCGATGATGTTCCAGCATGGTTGGCGAAAAGAGACTGTCTCGTGCATCTCTACGGCAAGACGGAAGCACGGCCGGGCCGCAAGATGGGCCATGTGACGCAGCTTCTGCACACAGGAAAAGCCTAGTCTTTTAAGGCAAAGACACGGGCAAGTGTTGACAGGCAGGGCTCAAACAGGTATCTGCCTGCCAACCGAAAAGAGCGCGCCCCGTTGCGCGCTTTTGATTGTTTGAATAGCACGGCAAAATCCGTGCAAAACTGCGGACCAGTAAAATGAAGATCAAGAATTCGCTTAAAGCGCTTAAGGCCCGTCATCGCGATAACCGCCTGGTTCGCCGCAAGGGCCGCGTCTACATCATCAACAAGCAGAACCCGCGCTTCAAGGCTCGTCAGGGCTGATTGATCGCAACTGCGGTTCGCGATGTTTCGCGGATCACTTTGTTGACAGTGCAGAAGTTTGCATTTGATATTGGGCGCAGCCGGGTTAAGCTTAACCCCATGCGCCCAAATCGTTTTTGCACAGCATTCATTCTCGCTCAGGGCTTCCTGTTTTCAAGCCTCCCGTTTCCGGGAATGGCTGCGGTTGCTCATGCGGCGGACGGAAAGCCGCCTGCCGTTGTGGAGTCCGCGCCCTCACCGGCCAAGACCATCGATACTCTTTTTGCATCGCTGAAAAAAGAACGGAATGCGGTCAAGGCGCGCAGCATCGCCAATCAGATCGCCTCCGAATGGAATGATTCCGGCAGCGCAACGATCAATCTGCTGATGCAATGGGCAGGCGAAGCCGCCGACGAGAAACGCAACGCCGCCGCTTACGATTTTCTCGACCAGGTCATTCTGCTCGATCCGGACTATGTGCAGGCGCCCTATCGCCGCGCCATGGTGCATTTTGCCGATGGCGACACTCGCAAGGCAATGGCGGATATCAACCTGACCCTGGAAAGGGAACCGCGCTATTTCCCGGCGCTGGCAAGCCTAGCAAACATCCTCGAAGCTTCGGGCCGAGAGGAGCTGGCGCTGAAGGCCTGGGAGCGTTATCTGGCGCTCTACCCCGCGGACAAGGATGCCCGCAAGGAGGCAATCGACCTTTCGGAGAAGCTCGCCGGCACGCGCGGCTGAATTCGCAAGATGCGCAAAAAAATCGCCGCAAAAGCGGCGATCTTTCATTGAGGCGTTTCCAGCCGATCATTCCATGCCGAGCGCGGCCATATAGGTCTGAAGAATCGTTTCTTCCTCGATGCGCTCATTGGCGTCCTTCTTGCGCAGGCGGATGATGGTGCGGATCGCCTTCGTATCGTAGCCACGACCTTTAGCCTCGCCCATAACGTCCTTGATATCACCCTGAATGGCAGCCTTTTCCTCTTCGAGGCGCTCGACGCGCTCGATGAACTGGCGCAGTTCTGCGGCGGCGACGGTTTCGGTGGTGCTCGTTTCGTCCATCATATTATCCTTCGTTGTCGGCTCGCATGCGAGCCTTATTCATTGATCCGCGCGAAGCCCTCGCCGGTCGTTGCCAGCGGACAGCAAAATTCAGGCCTGTGAACTGCCCATAGAAAGGCATTCCGTCAAGTCGTTTCCGTTAGCGGAGACCTATTCCTTGGGTCGGTTCTGCTCGAAAGCGACTTTCTGGTCGTCACTCGCTTCGCTTTGATATTGCAATTTCCAATCCTCGTAAGGCATGCCGTAGACGATTTCCCGGGATTGATCCTTGCTGAGCGGAACACCGGCTTCTTCGGTCGCCTCCCTGTACCAGTTGGAAAGGCAGTTGCGGCAGAAGCCCGCGAGATTCATCAGGTCGATGTTCTGCACGTCGTGGCGCTCACGGAGATGATTGACAAGGCGCCGGAAAGCCGCCGCCTCGAATTCAACCTGCCGATTGTCGTTTTCATTCGTCATGGCAAAACTCCAGGCTCAATAGGGGCCGGTGCGAGAGGCGAACAGCTGATATTCATGCAAAACGGGATCGTCATTCATTGCGGCGAAAATGGGAGCGAGCCGGTCCGACCATTCGGCGATCCCCTCATCATTCGCGATCAGATCCTGCCGAACCTCGAGAAGCGCATGCGGTACGCCCTTCATCATGCAATGGCGATACATAGTGTCGCCTTTGAGCGCCCCGTCGTAGGGTTCGTTATCGCCAACGAGGATATCGCCCGTGGCGCGCAGATGCGCCAGAAGCGGATCGACAGCACGGTGATCCGTGTCCCACAGAACCGCCGCATGCCATGGCCGGGGTGTTTCCTTCCAGAACGGCGTGTAAGAATGGAGCGACAGCACGAGCGGCGCCTCTTCGGACGCTTTCGCCACGCCGGTCAGCACACGGTCCACGGCATTGTGATAGGGCCGATGAAAGACCTCGATCCGCCTTTGCCATTCCTCATCCGAAATCGGATGGTTGCCGGGAATGATCGCTCCGTCCGAAATCTTCATGATGAGAGTGGGGTCGTCCTCGGCGCGATTCGGGTCGATCAGCAGGCGAGAGAACCGTCCGAGCACGGCCGGCACGCCAAGGCGGGCGGCGAGTGAGCGGGTCAGTCCCTCTATACCGATATCAAATGCGATATGGCGATGAAAAGCGGTTTGCGGAAGGCCAAGATTGCCGTAGTGTGCCGGCAGGAGGTTCATGGCATGGTCCGCCAGAAGAACCATGCCTTTGTCATAATCGCCTTCTATGATTTCATAGGGTATGAAGTCGTTCATCGATGATTTTTCTGGGGCAGGATTGAGGAGAGAAACTTGATGGCATGGCTTGAGGCCGCGCGCAAGTTACGGCGGAAGAACAGCCATCTACCTTGTCGCACTCACGATCCCACGAACAATATAATCGATTAAACTCGCGTTGACTTTCTTTGGCGGCCACGCCAAGAAGTGTGTTCATTATAACCATGGAATCCGGATGGAAGCCGTGACTCAGTCATCTCTCGCTCTTCCTCGCCACTTCAGGCATCTCGCCCGTCTTTTTTCCGTAGCGGCATTGTTTCTGACCCCGTTCATGATAGCGGCGCCCGCGCACGCGGATTTTCGCGTGTGCAACAGCACGCAGAACCTCGTCGGGGTAGCCATCGGCTACCGTGCTCAGGAAGGCTGGGTCAGCGAAGGCTGGTGGCAGGTCCCCTCCTCGACCTGCGCGACGCTGATCGAGGGTGAGCTGCAGTCACGTTATTATTATCTCTATGCCGAAGACGCCGCCCATGGCGGCCGCTGGACCGGTGACGTCAACATGTGCGTGGCGGAAAACGAGTTCAAGATCAACGGCGTGGACGATTGTTATGCCCGCAGCTTCCAGAGAATGGGTTTCAAGGAATATGACACGGGCAGACAGGGCAGCTGGATGGTCCAGCTCTCCGATACGCCAGGCACACAGGGAAATCAAAACTGATGAAGCGTAACCGCAAAGTCAAAATTCTTGCAACTCTCGGCCCGGCCTCCTCCGAAGAGGCGATGATCGAGAAGCTGCATCTTGCTGGCGCGGATCTTTTCCGGATCAACATGAGCCATGCGAGCCACGACGTGATGCGGACGCTCATTCAGCGCATCCGTTCCGTCGAGAGCCGGAACGGCCGCCCTATCGGCATTCTGGCCGACCTGCAGGGACCCAAGCTGCGCGTCGGAAAATTCGCCGAAGGCAAGGTCGACCTCGTTCCCGGCCAGACTTTTACGTTGGACAACAACGAAACGCCTGGTGACAACACCCGCGTTTTCCTGCCCCATCCGGAAATTCTCGAAGCGGTCAAGCCCGGCCATCGCCTGCTGATCGACGACGGCAAGCTGCATCTGCGCGCTGAAAAGAGCGACGGCAAAAGCATCGTCACCACCGTCATTTCCGGCACCGGCATTTCCGACCGCAAGGGCATCAGCTTGCCCGACACTCTGCTCGGCGTCGGTGTTCTGACCGACAAGGACCGCGTCGATCTCGATGCCGTTCTCGCCACCGGCGAAGTCGACTGGGTGGCGCTTTCCTTCGTCCAGCGTCCGGAAGACCTTGCCGAAGTGCGCAAGATTGCACGCGGTCGCGTCGGCCTGATGTCCAAGATCGAAAAGCCGCAGGCTGTCGAGCGCATCGAGGAAATCATCGAGCTTTCCGACGCGCTGATGGTCGCCCGTGGCGATCTCGGCGTCGAAATGCCTCTGGAAGCCGTTCCGGGCATCCAGAAACAGCTGACCCGCGCCTGCCGCCGCGCCGGCAAGCCGGTCGTGGTTGCCACCCAGATGCTGGAATCGATGATAACAGCACCTGTGCCGACCCGCGCCGAAGTATCAGACGTCGCCACCGCCGTCTTCGAAGGCGCAGACGCCATCATGCTTTCTGCCGAGTCCGCATCGGGCGACTATCCGGTCGAAGCGGTTTCCACCATGGCCTCCATTGCCAGCACGGTGGAGCAGGACCCCTATTATTCCAATATCATCTATGCGCAGCGCGCCCAGCCGGAACCGACCGGCGCCGACGCCATTTCGCTTGCCGCCCGCCAGATCGCCGAAACGTTGAAGCTTGCGGCGATCGTCACCTATACGTCCTCGGGCACGACCGGCCTGCGCGCCGCGCGTGAACGGCCGCAGGTTCCGATCATCGCGCTGTCGCCGATCATCCAGACCGCCCGCCGCCTGTCGGTCGTCTGGGGCCTGCACTGCGTCGTCACCGGCGATGCCAGCGACCTGGACGACATGGTGAACCGCGCTTGTCGTATCGTGGTTTCCGAAGGTTTCGGCAAGCCGGGCGATCGTATCATCATCTCCGCAGGCGTACCGCTTGGCACCCCCGGCGCGACCAATATGGTACGCATCGCCTATATCGGCTCGGACGGCCAAAGCGGCGTCTAAAGCTTGAACTATCCAGCATAAAAAAACCCGCCGGTAACGGCGGGTTCAGACCGCTGACAAACCCGTCGATATTTTCGGCGGGTTTTTTCTTTTTCGGGATGATGACGTTTTATTGTCGTCTTTTGCGGGTGAACGGGAGATAAGATGAGCCTCGTTTCCTCATCCCCAGGCGGGTTTGGGTGCTTTCGTGAGCGCCATCGCTATTTTCTTGATGTTCTGGGCGCTCGCGGCGA
>NZ_JAQKGP010000025.1:0-71517 GCF_027956525.1 Agrobacterium sp. ST15.13.013 | reverse complement strand
CCCCGAAACACGCTGCCCTTGTCGATCTTCCCCCGCCGCCAGCCAGGCATTCAACGCCTCGACAGGCCGGCCGGTGAGATAGACGACTCGTCCTCCTCGCCTGACGTCGTTTTGGTACGGCCAAGATGAATGGCGAGAGAGGGGAGGGGAGTGCCGCCTTCGGTCTCGATCGGAGCTTCCACGGTCAGTTGTTCCAGGCGAAGGCCTGCGATCTCGCTGCGCCGGCGGCCGCCGGAGGCAAAGGCGACCATCAGGATCGCCCGGTCGCGGAGATCACGCGGGCTTTCGGTCGCGCACGTCACCAACAGCTTGGCCAGCACGTCGCCGGTGACCGCCTTTGCGCTTTTGCGGCGGCGTTGCCGCAGGACGGCGCGCACATCCAGACGAACGGCGGATTCGAGGGCAGGGGAGCCGAAGGCGTCGGTAAGCCCGCGCCATCTGGTCAGTGTCGACCAGTTCGCCAGCCGACGGAGCACGGTCGCCGGCGCATGTGGGCCGGCGGACTTGAGGAATCCCTGGTGCCGGAGGTTTTCGGCCACGTCTGCCGGGATGCCGTGATCTGAATCGGCAGTACGTTTCTCCGGATCCCACAGGTGATGGGTGACGAATTTCAGGAGCAGCGCTTCGGGCGCCGGCCAGGGTAGAGATTTTCCGGAGGCCGCCAGACCCCAGGCTTCGAAATAGGCGAGATCGGAGGTCAGCGCCCGGAGCGTATTGTCGCCCATGCGCTGTGTGGCTTTTAGCTAACAATTTCAATTGAAGCGGAAAGCTAAAAATCCGACACGCAATTTGCCCCAACGAGTTCATAGTGAGCAGGGGAGGGGCCTCAAAGCCCTGTGGCTTTGGTGAGATTGACGCGAAAGCGGTCACGCCGGCGCTGGTATTTCCGCGTCATTTCCGCACTGGCATGGCCGAGCTGCTTCTGGACATAGCGCTCGTCGACCTCCGCGGAGGAGGCCAGACCGGCGCGCAGCGAGTGACCGGAGAATTTTGCCGCGCGTTCGGCCTCGTTGAGGTCGCCCCTGACGCCGGCGGCCAGTGCCGCCTTTTTGACGAGACGGGCGACCTCGCGATCGTTCAGCCGGTCCGGTCCGACATCCTTGCCCTGGCCGCGGACGCGGCGGAACAGCGGACCCTTGGCAATCCGGGCGAACTTGATCCAGGTTTCGATAGCGAGAACCGGACAGGTCGCATCGGACGAGCCGCGGCCGACTTCCACCTCCCGCCATCCGGTCTTGCCGCGCAGGGTGACGAGCAGGCCCTTCTCGAGGATCTCGATCCAGCCGCGCGCGTCCTCGCTCTGGTCGCGGCCGATATCGAGCCCAACGATCTCGGAACGGCGCAGACCGCCGGCAAAGCCGATCAGCAGCATGGCGCGATCGCGCAGGCCGCGCAGGGTTCCCCTGTCGAGCGTTTCCAGCATGCCGATCAGGTCTTCGGGCAGGAGGGCTTCCTTCTGCCGCGGCGGGGCGGCGTGCGTGTTGCAAATGCCAGCCATTACGGTGGCGATATGACGGTCCTTGCGGTCGAGCGGCGTGCCGCGCTGGGCGTAGCTCCAGGTCAGCGCCGAAAGGCGGCGCTCGATCGTCGTGACGGAGCTGGGCTTGCGATCGGCCGCAGCAGTGCCGGACGCGAGCGCCGTAATGTACAGGCCGACGGTGTGCGGATCGGGCGGTAGGGGCGCGAGACCCTGGCGGCGGCACCAAGCGGAAAAGTGCTTCCAGTCGGAGGCGTAGGCCTTGCGGGTGTTGGCGGCGCTCGCCGCCTCGACATAGGTACGGGCGCGTTCGGCGAGCTGCTCGAGGTGCGCCGGCAAGGTCCGCGCCTCCGGAAGAGGGGAGGGGAGGCCAGCGCTGGCCGTCGAGATGCCGACCGCCATCTGCGGCGCGGCAATAGCGTCGCGAGCGGTCGTGCTCTCAGACGGAGAGGAGGTCTCTGTGGCGTGATTTTCGTCGTTTTGCTCGATGATATGGGCCATTCTTTATATAAAGAGCAAAACGTCCGATAATGCAAGATTATCGGACGTTATATATCCGCGACAAGCGGTGCGGTTTAGGCGGATAATGCTGGACTAAACCGCTCACCTAATCTACACTCCGTCGCATGGATTCGTTCGACCCCTCCGCTCCAACCGCCCCCGCCTGGTCGCCCCGCATGCCGGGATGGGCACTGCCGCGTGGTCGCGACATCACTGAATCCGACGCCGCCTTCGCCGCCGGTATCGCCCTGAAATCGCTCGATGATCTGATCCGCGCCGATCCGCCGTGGCTCGGCTGCTGGCGCGATCGCCTTGCTCTCAAATCAGCTGCCGTCGCCGCCAGAATGCTTGGCCGCAATGAAGAGGAAACCGCCATTCGCGACGCGATTTTGCTCACCGCGCCCGGCAACGATCCCGGGCCGGCCGGAAAGCTGTTTCTTGCCATACGAATGCTGACGCGCCAATCCGGGACGATTGCCACGCCATTCGTTAAGGAGCTCTGCGCGCTGCTGGGGATTGGCTGGGAGGATGCTCTTGTCTCCGTCCCGGATTTTGTCGATACGGCGATCCAGTCCGGGCGCGCGGCACCCCTCGCAGTTGCCGAGCTTGTATCGGCGATTACGACCATTCGCCCGGACACCGAGGTGCTGTCGCTTGGGCTCGCCGAGATCGTTCTGGCGCTAATGCTGAACTGGCCGAAACCCGTACCGCTGCTAATCCCCGAGCGGTTTGGCGAGGCGTTCCGCACCATCGGCGGCCGTGGTCGCGTCCGGTCTGGCGAAGCGGCTTATCCGAGGGCGATCTGCCTGGCTTTGATGGATGGTGTGGCGGCGGCGCTGCGATCTGCCGTGGAGATCGATCGAAGGGCAGCGCGGTTGCTGGCTGTGGCACCAAAGCTCCGTACCAGGGGCGCCGAGCCGGTGATCCGGCGTTTGCTGTCCGACGACGCTATTCTGGCGTCGGTCCCAGGAAGCGAGCTGTCGCGCTGGGCAGCGAACCGGCTGTTCGATCGGCTCGAGAGTTTTGAAGCGGTGCGCGAGCTGTCCGGCCGCTCCTCCTTCCGCATCTTTGGATTATGATGATGAGGGGAGCGAGCGCGACAAAAACCACACTGCGTCGGGCAAAA
Organism: Agrobacterium sp. ST15.13.013; assembly: GCF_027956525.1. Taxonomy (NCBI): domain Bacteria; kingdom Pseudomonadati; phylum Pseudomonadota; class Alphaproteobacteria; order Hyphomicrobiales; family Rhizobiaceae; genus Agrobacterium; species Agrobacterium sp. ST15.13.013. Next base: position 68,413 of record NZ_JAQKGP010000025.1, on the reverse strand, counting down.
GACCGACAGCAAGATGTCCTGTATGATCGCGAGCTCGAGGACTTACCGCAAGAACTTCGTTGGCGGGAATGGATGCTGCGGATTGAGGCGGTGATCTTTGCCTCGGCTGAGCCGGTCAGCCGCGAGACGCTGGCGCGTGTGGTGGGAAAGGATTGTAGCATTGATCTGTTGATCGACGATCTCGTCGAGGAGTTGCGGGATCGGCCTTACGAGCTGGTGTCGGTCGCCGGCGGCTGGCAGCATCGCACCCGGCCGCGGTTTGCCGAGACGATTCGCGCGTCTTCGGCCCCGACAAGGGGAGGGGCGGCGGCACTCTCCGAGTTCGAGGCGATGGTGCTGATGGCGGTGGGATATTTACAGCCGATTACCCGCGGCGAGCTGTCAAAGATCTTTGGGAAGGAGGTCAGCCGTGACGTCGTTGGTAATCTGCGCGGGGCGGGTTTTATCGGCTCCGGGCCACGCAGTCCGACGCCAGGCGCGCCCTATACTTACATAACGACCTCACACTTTCTTTCGGTCTTTGGTATGGAGACGTTGCGTGACCTTCCCAATATCGAAGCGCTCGAGGACGCCGGCTTGCTGAGCAGACGTGCCGTTCAAGATGATGTCGCCTTCGATCCAACTGAAGGGGAGGCAATGTTCATTGAATGAATGAGGGCAGCGTACTTCTGCATTTGCGACCCGGACGAAGGCGCTGTGACGGGAGCAAACTGCAGAATTTCGTCTTGGACAACCGTGCTGTCTTCCAATGGTCCGTCCGAGAGACCTTCTAAGGCGAAGTCCGAATGGGAAACAGGTCCCCGCCGTAGTGGTGAAGCCTGGTGTGATGGCGACGGCATAGCCATCGGACGTTCAATGGCTCGTCGTATTGATCGTGATGAGCATCGACGTCTTCATCACCACAGACCTCACACGTGTTCTTTCTCAGCTCGCCCGCCTTCACGGCACGCTGCACCAAGAGGTGAGCCTCATATTTTGCAGGATTAGCACGCCGCCAATTCGCTTGGCGGGTATCTGTCTTTAGCATCTATCTAGTCTTCCCGATCAGTTCAGGGTGTAGCGCTTCCAGGGTATCGCCTGCATTGGCACCCGCGACAGAAAATTAACAAGATCACGTCGGCCACGATATGTCGGTACGCCCCTGCTGTTTTGTGCCATGAGAACAATCGGCACGCCCGGGAATGCTGGCTGGAAGCTATATGCAACGTCGTCGGCCTGATGGCCGCTGTTCAAAACGTGCGGCTTGACGATGACTATGGCGAAGGTGACGCCCTGCTCGCGAACTAATGCGCCTTCAAACTGCATTTCTTCTCTCCTTTGATGAAGAGGCCGCCTCACTCCAGGCGGCCTCAGGTTTTAGCCACGCGGCGGGAACGGGTCGCGACCGTAGGAATCCTTGTCCCGGATTTGTCCGTTGGGACGGTGGATGACGACTTCGCTCTGCTGGTTGATCGCAATTTTGCGAGCAGCGGCAGCCGCGTCGGCCTGCGTTCCATGGGTGGAGGTCACTCGCTGATTTCCAGCGCCCCGCACGGCCCATTCGCCGTTATGGGGAACCACATGCTGATTCTTCCTTGTCATTGCATCAGAATCTTTTTTCTTGAGTGCCGTAAGAGTTTACATTAAGGAAAATTTAATTGTCAATATGGCTATTGTGGTTTACGAATGGATGACGAATTTTTACGCATGGAGTGATCATGACCATTGAGATGAAAAATGTGCTGGAGTTGGCCGACGCGGCACTTTCCGCTGACTACACGCGCGTACGCAGAGCTGCGAATGCGCTTGCGCGAGATCTCGACAAGAATGGTGAGACTTCCATTGCCAAGGAGCTGAAGGCCCTGGTGCGCAAGAGGGGGGTGCCTTTGAAGGCGTCTGGCTACGTGGAATCGCTGCCCGTGGACTCGAAATCCCGCTTGCCGCTTGTCGAGGAGCAGACCTGGCCCGATACGCCTATTTTTCTCAACGAAGGCGGGTGGCATGTGTTCAGCGATTTCATCGCGGATGCTCGGCGCATTGATGACTTGAGCGCCAAAGGATTGGCCTCACGTCTTGGGCTTCTGCTCTCTGGCCCGCCAGGAACAGGCAAGTCTCTCCTTGCCGGCCATATCGCTGCGCAACTGTCTCGTCCGCTATATGTCGTCCGGCTCGACTCGGTCATCTCCTCTTTGCTCGGGGACACCGCCAAAAATATCCGCTCGGTGTTTGATTTCGTGCCGGCGCGAAACGCCGTTCTTTTTCTCGATGAGATGGATGCAGTCGCAAAGCTGCGTGACGATCGTCACGAGTTGGGCGAGCTCAAACGCGTTGTCAATACCGTCATTCAAGCGTTGGACGGGCTAGACCCGAGCTCGATCGTGGTTGCTGCAACCAATCATGCGCATCTTCTTGATCCTGCAATATGGAGGCGGTTTCCTTATAAAATTGAACTCGGTCTTCCGGATGAAAGCGTTCGCGCTGACCTTTGGCGCCATTTTCTCTTCGAGGACAAAGATGAGGAGAGGCGCGCCGAGCTATTCGCCGTCGTGTCCGAAGGGTTGTCGGGGGCCGATATCGAAACGATGAGTCTGTCGGCGCGGCGTCATGCCGTTCATGAGTCGCGTGATATTGATTTTGGAGCCGTCGTTGTGGCTCTGCTGGAGCCGCGGTCAGGCCGTACTGTCCCTGTACAGCGGCAGCCATTGGATGCGGAGCAGAAACGCCAGGTTGCAATAGCCCTCAAGGAGAAGTACGCCATTGGGGGCGCGGATACCGCCCGCATTCTCGGAGTGTCGCGGCAAGCCATTTACGCTTACCTGAAGCAACAGGAAGGGGAGGTGTAGTATGGTGGAGCCTAGAGACCAACCTCTTCTCTATCCCGTTCTGAGCCTTCAGATGGATCCGGCGCTGCGGAGTCCGACGGGGCGTGGCAAAGGCATCGACAGCATCGTCAAGGAGCGGCTCGGCCGGCAGCAGGACGTGCTCGCGAGCGAAACACGCGACATTTATGAACACCGTACAGAGTTGCCCACATACTCGGGTTTGACGCACCTAGTCGTTCGGATGTTCAGTGAGGATTCCCTTGCTCCAACGCACACCCCCGATGACTTGTTCTCGCAGCGTCATGGATGCAGGCTAGTTGCTCCTCTTCCTGGCGGCTATTTGATCGAGGCTGAAGTCAAAGAATTGCCTCGCCTCCTTCGCGCAATCGAACATCCAATCGGCTATGCGGTGCAAGCCGACATATCCCGTGTTTCGTCTCTCGGACAATTTGATGCGAAAAGTCGTCTGCGCGGTCGATCGTTCAATGAGCTCTGGAATTCCGCACCGGAAGATGATGACGGACGCTTGTTCGTTGTTTGGCTTGCGCCGTTCCGCGATCGAGATGCCAAGGCCGAAGTCCTCGAGCGTATCCAGCGCTTTGCCAATGAGAGGCTGGTCATGCCGACATTTACCAGCGTGCGGCTCACGCTCGGAACATCTGAGGAATCGGAAGAACCGCGTTCTCTCACGACACCACGACAATCCAGCATTGCAAGGGCAATGCGAGATTATCGAAACACCGGCGTCGGACGCGCTGCAGTTCGAATTCCGAATAAAGAAGGGTTGAGACAGCTCATTGCGTCAGGCGCTTCTTATCGCATTGATCCTGTGCGGCCGATCAGAGTGGCAGCACCTGGCGAAGGAGCGGAGCCTCCTGCACCAGTAATCGATGAGAATGCTCCAATCGTTGCCGTCGTCGATGGCGGTCTGCATGCGCGAAGCTACACCGCAGCTGAAGCTTTCAGGGCGACACCTTTCGTCACGAACGCCCAAGCCGACAAGCCTCACGGAAATAGCGTTAGCTCCCTCGTTATCCATGGGCACGCCTGGAACAAAAATCGCTCGCTGCCTCAACTAAACTGCCGTATCGGAACTGTTCAGGCCGTCCCCCATCGGAACGCCAATCGGCGCTTTGATGAGCGGGAGTTGGTCGACTATCTGGCGGAGGTTGCGCGTCTTTATCCAGAAGCGCGCGTCTGGAACATCTCTGCCAATCAGGACGGCGCCGGTTTGGATCCCACCGAGGTCAGCGTTCTCGGCCATGAAATCAGCCTTCTCGCGAGATCGGCGGGCTTCCTCCCCGTCATCTCTGTCGGAAATGTCACCCCAGATAACAATTCAAGACCTAATCCCCCAGCAGATTGCGAGGCGGCGATTGTCGTGGGGGGCCGTCAGGCGCTTGCTGACGGTACGCCGGGTGACAGTTGCCCCGCATGCCTGCCAGGTCCCGGTCCTGACGGGATGATGAAACCGGACCTGTCGTGGTTTTCGAATCTCAGGATGCTGGGTGGGGTCGTGGATACGGGAAGCAGTTACGCAACGCCGTTGGTATCGTCTTTGGCAGCCCACACCTTCGATAGCTTACGGGAACCAACGCCGGATCTGGTTAAGGCTCTCCTCATCAATTCAGCCGAGCGAAGTGAGCACGATCCCAACCTCGGTTGGGGAACCCCGTATCAAGGGCACCTCCCTTGGACCTGCGCGCCCGGCAGTGTCACGCTTGCGTGGCGGGCACAACTCGAGCCAGGAACCGCATACTACTGGAACGATATTCCCATCCCTCCCGAGCTGGTGCGTGACGGAAAATTGTTCGGACGCGCCAGCTTGACCGCTGTTTTGCGGCCTCTCGTGTCGCCGTTTGGCGGCGCTAACTACTTCGCTTCCCGCTTGGAGACATCTCTGGCGTATCAGTCGGGAGCGGATAGGTGGCCGTCGCTACTTGGCTCAATGAAAGAGTCGACGCTTCCGGAAAACGACGCTCGCGATGAACTTCGCAAATGGCAGCCTATCAGACGGCACTGCAGAGACTTTTCAAAAGGGAGCGGACTTGGCTTTTCCGGACCATACCTGCGGCTTTACGCCCGCGTGTTCATGCGTGACCTCTACCAATTTGGGTGGACGCATCACAGCCAAGCGGGCGCGCAAGAAGTTGCGTTCGTGCTCACCCTTTCAAGCGCGGACGGAGAGAAGTCGATTTATGATTCAACAGCTCGTGCGCTCGGAAACTTCGTTGAAAGCGCCGTCTTGAACCAAGACATCGAGGTCTCGAATGAGATCTAGCTGGTCGGTGTCCTCCGGATTTGCGATTGGGCCCTTGCAAGCGAGGCAGATGCGTGAGGCGTAGCCGCATTTCCATCGGTTTTTCCGAGAAGGAATTTGCCGAAGCGTTGGCACCCAGGGTCGCTACCGTGGGCACGAGGCCGGTGGATGCCGTTGAACAACTGCTCACACAAATTCTCGTCGAAAATCTTCGGCAGCAAACAGCTTTGGCGCTCCGGAAGATCCCCTCGGTGAAGCTTCACTCGATGTATTTCAAGGAGCGCTGTGCATCCTTAGCGCGGCTTGCGGACATCGGGTACGACACCTGGTATGCCGAACTGGCCTTTTCCACAACCAGAGAGAACATGGTTGACGGCGTTGAGATTGACACACAGGGTTTGCACCTAAGTCCCATAAATTGTGGCCCTGCAGGGCTGATCACACACCGACTTTGGTCGAAGCAGCTAAAAACGCAAACCAATCACATCCTGCGTTTGAACCACGTGACGATTCCGCCCAGCACGTTTCTTGAAACCAAGAAAATGATGGAGGCGATTTGCCTTGAGCAGCCGCTGGTCGCGAACCCTCGACCTGGTCCGCGTACGCAAGGCTATGAGTTTGGGATCGAGGGCTTTGAGTTTGTTGCATTCGATCATTTAGTTACCGGGAAGCGTTGTTTCTGTTCATGCGCTCGCCTAGCTCATGAAAAGATGATGTCAGAGGCTATAAGGATTGCATCTCATTCAGGCGCATGGACCCATCAGGTTGTTCGATTGTTGTCGGATGCGACCTACATCGACGAAATATGCCACCTGTGTATCGCCCGTCGCTCGGGACCGGAGGCTGCTGCCAGCTTCTACGGTGATGATATTGGGGAATTTATCACGCCGTATATCGATCAGCTGATGTTGATGTCTGGAATGGACAAGTCCACTGCGCGTTCCGAAGTCCAGTACACTCTTGGTGTTCGCCGATGGATGAGGGAGGCAGAAATGTACAGTCTGGTGAAAAAGCTATTTCCCGACCAAGTTATCCTGAGGGAGGCGTCGCCCCCATGGCTGGGGCGCCAACGATTTGACGTGTATCTGCCCGCCATCGGCCTTGCTCTGGAACACCATGGTGAGCAGCACTACAGAGCCATTACTGCATTTGGAGGAGAAGTGGCGCTAAAACGTAACATGGAACGCGACGCCTTAAAGAGAAGTCTCTGTGAACAAAATGCCGTCCAACTTGTCGAGATTCGATTTGATGAGCAAATGACACTACCGCTTCTTCGCCGAAAGCTGCGGCGTTTCATTATGGCCTAAATGTATCAATGACGGCCGCCTTCACGGCGATAATGTGAGATATTGATTTCAGTCGCAGCCTGGGGTGTAAAATGTTCTACGAACGCGGATGTAACAGAATATCTCGATTATCATCTTGCTTCGGAACTGGAGACCGATTTCGCGATTATGTTGATCGGCCCTTGGGGAGCTGTAACGATGCCAGTCACGAGAGTTGAGCGAATTGTCGGCGGCCTGGTCATCGGACGTGTCGAACGCGGCTCCGACGGCTACTACGCCTGTCATCATTTCGGATCAAACGTGGATCCCTTACCCCTTAATACCTTGGACGATGTTGCGGACTTCCTTCGAGCTCATCCTCGCGGCGGCGTGCGAATGTATCCAGGTCGGAAGAAGATTTCTCGCAACATCTATATCGATGGAATTTTCCTTCGGTGACAGGTGCGCGACCGCCGTTGTCCTGATAGTTTTGGAGGTCGCTACTCCCGATGCTGACGCATTGAATGTATCAGGCTTTCATGCATTACGGATCTCCTAGGAACGGTGGGCATTATGCGAAGAGACGAGGTTGGGGAGGACCTAGTGTCTCTCGCCTTTGACTTTCTCTATTTTTTTGCGCGTTTCGAATATGCGCTCAAGGCCAACGGTTACCTAAAGAAAACAGAGCCAGGTCAGCCCGCGGAGGCTGGGTGGAGACAATTTCGAGAGCGCTGGGAAGGAGATTATAAAAGCAGCGAAGCCGCTGTGGCGTTGATCGCGGCTAACCCGAAAAAGCAGATCATTGGCGACGATGGAATGCTGGCGTTTAGAGCTGTGGGTTTTCCCGCCAGTACTTGTGAGCTTGGGCAGGTTATCGGCTATTGCCAGACCGTCCGTAACAACCTCTTTCATGGTGGGAAGAGCAGTACCGACGGCTTCGATAGCCCGGAGCGTACGAAATGCTGCTTTCCATCGTTCTCGTCGTGCTCGAGGAACTGGCCAGCGCTTTCGATCTTGGTGCTGACTATACCGGCTACTACTAAAACGCTCATCGATGAAGAGTAGACGCAGGCGCTTGATAGGCAGAGGCGTGAACGTGGAATGTCGTTCAAGAACGCAGCAGGCGTGATTTTTTACTAGCCAACCTTGATGTGCATCAAAATGTGCATATATTGTGCATAAGATTGAGCGGAGATTAGGCATGGCGCAGGCTCAGACAGTACATTCATACACAGTTGTTTCCGGCTTTGTTGATAGCCTTCAGGAACCGCGGACGCCCTATATTTCGCCGTCTCGCTTGTCAAAGGCGCTCGGCGTCAAAGTCGCAAACCTTGCAGAATTGACCGGTGTCCATCGCAATACCCTGCGCAATCCCTCCTCCGAACGCTTGCAGGGCAGGATGCGGGAAATGATCAAGGCGATCTCTGCGGCCGCCGAGCTGACTGGTGATCTTGCGAAGGCAATCTACTGGTATCGAAATGAACCGATTGCCGATTATGGCCATCGCACGGCCGCGGAGCTTGTTGCCGATGGTGAGATAGAGGCTGTTCTTGCCTATATTCGGGACCTGGAGAATGGAGCGCGCGGGTGAAGATTACCCGCATCGGCCCGAACGCAGTCTTTCATCGGTATCTAACACCTAAATGGGCGTTTCTTCCAACCAGCGGCGCCGGGGCCGCTATTGACGGCGGTCGCTTCAATCGACCCGGCGTCGAGGCTCTCTATCTTTCCGAGGCCCCCCAAACCGCGCTCGAAGAATATCGACAGGGCGCGAGCATCACACCGCCGGCGACGCTTGCAGCGTACAAGATCACGCTCAGCGAAGTAGCCGATCTGTCGCAAGGTTTCGATCCGCTTCTTTGGGATGCAGCTTGGTCTCAATGGGATTGTGCATGGCGAAAAATCGCTCGCATCGACAAAAAGGTCCCTCCCTCCTGGAAGTTGGCAGACAAAGTCATTTCATCCGGCCTTCGGGGGCTGCTCTTTCCGTCACTAAGGCACGCTGGCGGAACTAATCTTGTAATTTTTTCTGCCAATCTCATCCCAGATGATGACGTGCATGTTCACGATCCAGACAATCGTTTGCCGCGCGATCAATTGTCCTGGCCGCACTAGCAGCAATAGATGCCGGCCGGCTTCGGGGGAGGGGAATGAAGCGCATTAGTATCAAAAGTGTTCAGCCTGGAGATATTCTCCTCACAGCTCGACCGGGAAAGATAAGCAAATCGATCCGCTTCAGCACGGGGGGCATCGTTTCACACGCGATGATCTGCGTGCAGCATGGTTCGTTTATCGATTCCACCGCGGACGGGGTACAGGCGCGCAACCTGCAGCGGGAGTTGTTCGAGGATGACGAGCAGGTTTTCCATTTCCGCCTGAAGGAAGCTCTCCCCCGCGAGGTACTTTCAAATGTAATCGATTTCGCGCGGGCCGAGATCGGTGCGCGTTATTCTGTGCCGGAGGCCATGCGGTCGGTCGCTGCTGTCCGAAAGCCGAGATCGAAGCGGCAATATTGCTCTCGTTTAGTGGCCCGCGTCTACAGAAACGCGGGCATCAATCTTGTGCCGGACGCAGACTATTGCTCGCCGGAGGATTTACGACGTAGTCGCTTGCTGGTGGAAATCCCGATAGAGACCGAAGCCGTGTCCGAGGAAGAATGGCGTTGGCTCGAAACCAATCGTAACCCGATCCGAGATACACATCAGGCCCACAAAGCCATTCTTGACGTCGCTCGTACGTTCGTTCCGGACTTGGAGAGCCTAAACGAACTCCATGCTTTACTCGTGGTTCGCCCTGAGGCTGATCCGGAGATTGCAGAGGTTCTGCGCGAGAGCGGCTACCTTGATCTGTGGCGCGGTGAAATAGCGGCTCACCCTTGGCGCTACGACCAGAGCCTAATCGCAACGATGTCCGCGCCCGAGCAGATGGCCGACATACGTGAATACTGCATAGGTACAGTGAGCGAGGCTTACAGCGGAGGCGTGCGGTTTTCCATTAACCTCATACAGTTGCAGATGCTAGAGACCCAGCACGGCGGTCAATCCCTCCGGCTGTTGGTGGACCTGTACGAAACTCTTGTGCTTAACGATCAGATCCGCAGGGAGGTCGCGTGTGCGTGGCTGTTGAAGCACTATCCTGACGACCTGAAGAAACAGTTGGAGCAGATCGAGCCGCACAGCGCCTATTGGTATTCGGTCGTTGATCGCGTCGAACCGAAGCTGGCCGCGTTGTCGCGCATGGTCGTCACGGCGGAAGGAAGTTCGGAAGTCTGCTCGTCATGCGGCGACCGGCCAGCCATGTCCTACCGTCTTGCGAATGGCGCTCAGACGATGCCGGGCGTACCCTCCCTGCGCCTGTGCAGCGACTGCATCGAGATACGGCGCGGTATGGGCAACATCCTGATGCCGTTCCTGCATTGACTTGGAAAGAGAATGGGACCGCAAACGAAGGCTGTGATAAAAGAGGATGCGCTGCTTTGGGTGAGTTAGGCCGTTCAGGAAACAGTGTTCTGGACCCAGCGCAACTGCGTCGGATCGAAGCCGTGCATCGCGGCTACTTATTCCAGCACCTCTATGCAGTTCAATGTTTGTTGTCAGCCGCAACCATCGCTGCGCGGGAGATCGCTGTCGAAAGCGACGAAGATGTAGAAATCCAACTCGATGGCATCCGTATCTATGTGCAGGTGAAACATCGGAAAGATGCCCTTGCGTGGGATGATATCGAGGGCGCGATGTCACGTTTTGCGGACCTTGCCGCTGATTCGACGTTAGCCTAAGACCTATCGACCGGCTATAGCCGAAGAAAAATAGCGGGATATATGCGCCGACTCGCCGGCTGTGTTGATGAAGGCTAGCTCGCGCGATCGTGGCCGTACATGCGGAGCCTTTTAACTAGCATCGTTGAGAAGGTGGCGCGTTTGTGATCCTTAATCCCGCCTGCCGTGTTCATGAGCAGATCCGTCAACAGCGCATTCGTTTTTCTGCAATGCACTTGAAGAAGCCGATTGCCGTGATATGGCGCCGTGTCCAGTAAGATTGCCAATCTCTGCGCCGGCGGGAGGGGCCTATTCCCTCGACCATCAGCGACATTTAGATCGCGACAAGTAGCGTCACCTCGCAAAGTTGGAGAAAAAGAGGGTGGCTGTATTTGATCCGCTGGGCTGGCAGGGGCGCTAGCGTTGGCGCTCGTTCATGCAGCCAACCTGCATTTCAAGTGTTGCAAAAGTAATAGATTAGCAGTGGAGACGCCCTTTTCATCTGAGTAAGGTTAGCGTGATTGAAGAAAAATGGAGCTTCTCATGCCGTCCAGCAGCCAACGAACACCTCCCCGAGAATCTGAGTCTGCTCGGGTGAAGAGTGATCCTGCGTCACCAAACCGAAACCTACCTTCCGATGTACTTGCAAAAGTTGCTACCTACGTTCCAACCCAGGATGTGGTCGAAACCGCACGAGATCTCGGAAATCTAGAGCGAACTGGCTCCGCAGGTCGCGAAGCTTTACGTCGAGGCCCTATCGGAATTTATCACGCTCGCGTGAAAAGGATTGGTACATCGGCAAAAGCAGTCTTCGATACAATCATCCCTGGGGAGCAATTGCCTGATTGGCAGGTGAACCGGCCATCTGAAACGGCAAGAACGCGGGCGGTAGGACCACTTCTGAAGTTTCAATCTGAGGCTGGAAAAGCACGATTCACAACCAACATCCTGAACCTCCCTCAGCCTGATCAGTGCGACGCAATTCTGAGCGTGATAAAGCATCTGGACGATCTTGGGGAAGTCAATAAGACGCGCTTAATCGAACGTTCGATCGAAATCTTGCAGCTTGATCCCCCTCTTACTTGGAACCAGGGTCAGAAATGCCCCGCCGCAGACGTATTGGTCCAGGGCGAGAAGCACTTAAACGACGACCAAAAAACTCGGGTACAACACGAGAGGAACAATCGCCCGGAGCTGCTGCGCCTGTTCCGCCGGGCTGTCGCAGACTTTGAGATTGAAAAAAACATGGCGGCGCATCCCCGCAGGTATCAAGACGCGAAAGAACCGGAGGTGAAACCTATCGACGAGGTGATTGACATAATCGAAAGATATAGTCGATCGGTCGTGACGAGAGGGCCAAATGCTATCGGCCTTCTGACGGCACACGAGAGTTTCGTCAAGAACGTCGGTGATGCCTACACCCGTACGCGCGCCGAATTCGATTCATCCTCCCGCGATCGGGACAGATCGGCATTGTCACGGTAACTCTCGGCAGCCGTTCCGTGTTGGCGTGAGTGGAGGGATTACAAGGTGACTTGTCCCCGCTGTGCTCCAGGTTTCATTCGTGTTTGGTGCAGTCAATCGGCATCGGCCTCGTTGCAAGCTGTGCTGGTCCGAGGAATGAGGATTGATTGGCACCCGGAACGGCTTTTCCAAGGGGAAAACGCCAGCCGCAATCCGCAGTAGGGGCTTTCATCGTGAGATTGACATAGGACAAGGCTCGACCGGAGATGTAGAACAGGAGCGCGTGGGCGTGCTGCCCGACGCTCGGGTCGTGCGTCCCAATAGCCAGCCTTGGATTGCTATCGGAGCCGGAAAATCCAACACTTTGTTTGTGTACTTTTCTACCACAGCACTGAATGGTGTGCCGTCCTGCAGCTTCAACACGGCACGATGTTCGAGAAGAAACGGTGGCAGGACCAGTGGTCCTCTCCGGTTCGCAGTTAATTCATTTCCCATGTCCCAGCCTTCTGGTAGAGGAGACCAAAGCAGATTGGAAGATAGGTTGGTGCGGGTGAAGTTAAGAGACTGAACGGCCCTGCCGAACGCTATATCACTGGTGCTCAACGCGTTATTCATTTCCATTGTCAGTCTCGCCGGAACATACCAGTTGTCGGCTTCTGATAGTACGCGATTTCCGCAAACCAGGCGAACGCGGCGATAAGCGATAGGCTCCTCTGATCCCACGGCAAGAAGTTCTCGGATACTGCTATCGGCGGGCGTGTCTTGTACGCGCACGCGCTGGGCAACGATCTTGGAGTCTTCCGGGGCGAGTTTGTGCGCGGCACACCAGCGATCGAGCGTCAAGGTGGCGCTAGGATTTCCCAGGAGATTTGCATTCAAGGTCTGGAGAACTGCGAGCGCCTCGATCCGAGCGGTTGGTGTGTCCGGCCATGGAGAGGCGGTGGAAGATTCTTGTGCCAAGGTATTCGCGGCCAGCACGAGCGCTATAGTCGATGCGATTGCTGTTACCTGCACAGACTTTAAGCAAAAATTCGACATACTGAATTACTCCCTGGATGTGCGTGGGCGAGTTGAATGTTGATCTTGGGGAGGACTGGAAGCATCGCTGTTCGCGGAGTGGCCAGCGGGGCAGTTTGTTCCGGCTTTCGTGTCTGCTCATGCATCTTCCGCCGGCCGCCCAATCGTTCTGATTGTCCACCGTTGAGTTCAGCTCGTTTGGTGTACTGGAACTTCTAGCGTTCCTTCGAGGTTGGTTAAATGTCAATCGTGTTACAAATGTAAAGCATTGCCTTCGGACGCGTTGCCGTTGGATGTCATACCGAAAAAACTACGTTGGCTTCTCATTACTTCAGGAAATTCGAGTGCACTTTGTTTCGGATTAAGACGTAGATGTATGTACCAAACGGCTTTCCCCCGGTCAGTCGCCCACTCCCACCGCATTGACATGGCAATTTCTGCAGTCGGTTATTGTATCACGACAAGCCATACCGCTTTGAGGCGCCAAGGCGTCGTTGGAAGTCGTCATCTCTCGACATTGGCAATGGGGTGCGGGTAGCTTTGGAACATTTGATCTGAATCCGCGTCAGGCGCGGCGCATTCGTAAACGAGAACCGATTCAAGCGTCGCCGCCTTGAACTCCTTCGGCGAGTGGCCGCCATCAGTTCTCATCATCGTCTTTTGCTTTCGAAGTGAAAGCTTCATATTGCTGTAGTGGATAAAAAAATTCACATCCGTAGGCAAAGTCCAAGAGCAACTGTTGAAAAAATGATCTTTGTAGCGCAACGGTTGGTCCCTCGATCTCTGAAGCGGTTGGCAATCTTGTCGATTGCGTGCCGTCGACACCAGCCGGCTCCAGATCCGAGCGGCTGTTTGCAGTACCTGGTTTTTCGTTCAGGCTCATGGTTCAGTCTCCTTGTACAGCTTTCACCCCCTATGCAATCTGAATGTGCTAAAATGATTTGCCGTGGGAGAAGGTCAGTTTCAGCTGTAATCCAACGGGGCTGGATGAATGCGGCTCGCTCTGCATTAGAGGCAGATATTGGTCCGAACCTGCTCGCAAAGTCGGGACAATCCCTTGTTTGCCAAACACTGTCGAGAGTGGTCCTCGCCGGTCGCCGTCAGGGGCCGCGTCTAAACGATAATCTGCGATCCCAGTTCAACAACCCGGTTGGCAGGAAGGTGAAAATAGTCTGATGGGAGTGAGGCCGCATTCGCAAGGAGGATGTAGAACCGGTCCTGCCAGTAGGGCATGCCTGAATTGGCGTCCGGCACCAGCTTGCGCCGGCCGAGATAGAATGAGGTCGACATGATGTCGAACTTCAGTCCGGCCTTGCGCAGCGTCGCGAGCGCCTGTGAGACGTTCTGCGATTCCATGAAGCCGAACAGCAGTTCGACGCGCGAGAAACGCTCGGAAATCTGCTCGACCTTGTAACGGTCCTGACTCGGCACACGCGGCTTGTTGACCGTGCGGATCGTCAGGATGACGTTGCGGTCGTGCAGCACGTGATTGTGCTTGAGATTGTGCAGCAGGGCGGCGGGTGCGGATTCCGGATCGCTGGTCAGGAAGATCGCCGTGCCGGGAACCTGGGCCGGCGAATGTTCGCTCTTGCGCTCGATCGAGCTGACGAAGGAGGCGAGCGGAATATCGGTGTGGCGGGTCTTTTCCATCAGGATCGCAGTGCCGCGGCGCCAGGTCCACATGATGACGGTAAAGGCCGTGGCGATCAGGATCGGGATATAGCCGCCGTCGTGGATCTTCAAAAGATTGGCGCCGAGGAAGATCAATTCGAGTATGACCAGCGGCGCCAGCGCGATCACCGCAACCGGCAGCGACCAGTTCCAACGGGCGCGAACGAATTCGAAGGCCATGATCGAGGTGACGACCATGGCGCCGGTGACGGAGATGCCATAGGCGGTCGCCAGCGCGTCCGAGGTTTTGAAACTCAGGACCAGGAAGATGACGCCGATGAACAGCACGGCATTGACCGAGGGCACGAAAATCTGCCCGGTATTGGTTTCCGAGGTGAAGAGGATTTCCCTGCGCGGCAGGAAGCCAAGGTTGATGCCCTGGCGCACCATCGAGAAAGCGCCTGTTATAACAGCCTGGCTGGCGATGATCGTCGCCGCGGTCGCCAGGATGACAACCGGCAGCAGCGCCCATTGCGGATACATCAGGTAGAAGGGATCCGACATCGTCTCCGGCTTGCCGAGCACGAGTGCGCCCTGCCCGAGATAGTTCAGCGTCAGCGACGGGAAGACCAGCAGGAACCAGGCCCACTGGATCGGGCGACGGCCGAAATGGCCGAGATCGGCATAAAGCGCCTCCGCACCCGTCACCGTCAGGAAGACGGCGCCGAGCACGACGACGCCGTAGAAGCCCTCATGCAGCAGGAAGCTGACGGCATAGTAAGGATTGAAGGCGGCAAGAATGCCGAAATCGTCCGAGATATGCGAAATGCCGGCGGCGGCCATGACGAGGAACCAGACGGCGGTGATCGGGCCGAAGAATTTGGCGACGGCGCCGGTGCCGCGCGATTGCACGACGAAGAGCAGCGCCAGGATCACCACCGAGATCGGCACGATATATTCCGAGAGCCTGGGCGTGACGAGCTTCAGGCCTTCGACCGCCGACAGCACCGACAGCGCCGGCGTGATCATCGCGTCGCCGAGGAAAAGCGCAGCCCCCAAGAGGCCGAGCAGCATCAGGATGGCGGTATGGCCGTTGGCGGTCTTCATCAAAAGAGCAAGCAGCGACAGCGTGCCGCCCTCGCCTTCGTTGTCGGCGCGCAGCAGGAAGAGCACATATTTGATGGTGACGATGATCGTCAGCGCCCAGATCATCAGCGAGATCAGGCTGATGACCTCGAAACGGGTGAGCCCGTCATGGGCCACCGGCTTCAACGCCTCGCGAAAGGCGTAGAGCGGGCTGGTCCCGATATCGCCGTAAACGACGCCGATGGAACCCAGCGTCAGATAGAACAGCTTTTTCGGCGTCATCTGGGATTCGGTCGGATGGCTTTCTGCGGACATGATTTCAACAGGCTCTTCGGAGCCCCAGCCTCCTTTTCCCGCATCGTTTAAAACGCAACAAAGGCTTTCGCAACGGCGTTGGAAAATTGACCGGTCGAAGAATTCTTTGATGATGCAGGCGTTTCTTTGAGGCCTTATCTCATGATCTCAACAGAGCTGAAACGTCGGATCGAGCTTCATCTGTAACGCTCACAAAGTTGCAAATCCGTTCGGCAAACTGATGCGCTGATCGAGGACCACTCGGGCTCTTAAAGCGACGAGTTTCGCAGGGGCGGCTTTCAGAATTGCCGATCGCAGACGCGGCGGCATACCAAGCCGCTTTGAACGACTTCAAATCGCGCGCTTCGCTGAGGACGTCAAATTTGATTTCATTTGTAACAGGGGACCACGCGTCGATTGAAATCCGAAGCGCGTTCAACATAAAAACATCGGGAAGACTTCCTTTTGAAACGTTTGGGTCAGCCTGTCATGTTCGTGCGTTCCGATGCTCTCTCCCGTATAAAGCCTTCTGCCACTATCGTTGTCTCGCAGAAGTTTCGCGAGCTTAAAGCTGAGGGCAGGGACGTGGTCCGCCTCAATATAGGAGAGCCGGATTTCGATACGCCCGACAATATCAAGACGGCCGCCATCGACGCGATCAACCGCGGCGAAACGAAGTACACGCCGGTGTCCGGTATCCCCGAGCTGCGCAAGGCGATCGCCTCCAAGTTCAAGCGCGAAAACGGTCTGGAATATTCCTGGGAGCAGACGATCGTTGGCACCGGCGGCAAGCAGATCCTGTTCAACGCCTTCATGGCGACGCTGAACCCGGGCGATGAAGTCGTCATCCCGGCGCCTTACTGGGTGTCTTATCCCGAGATGGTGGCGCTTTGCGGCGGCACGCCGGTTTTCGTTTCGGCCACCCAGGA
The DNA here is from genome assembly GCF_027956525.1 of Agrobacterium sp. ST15.13.013. Lineage (NCBI taxonomy): Bacteria > Pseudomonadati > Pseudomonadota > Alphaproteobacteria > Hyphomicrobiales > Rhizobiaceae > Agrobacterium > Agrobacterium sp. ST15.13.013. The sequence goes on along the minus strand of NZ_JAQKGP010000025.1, from coordinate 51,932 downwards.
GCATGACTTCAAGCTTCAGCCGGCGGATCTCGAAAAGGCGATCACGCCGAAGACCAAGTGGTTCATCTTCAACTCGCCGTCCAACCCGACGGGTGCGGCCTATACGCATGCGGAGCTGAAGGCGCTGACCAACGTGCTGATGCAGCATCCCCATGTCTGGGTGCTGACCGACGACATGTACGAGCACCTGACCTATAGCGACTTCAAGTTCGTCACGCCCGTTGAAGTCGAGCCCAGCCTCTACGACCGGACGCTGACGATGAACGGCGTCTCCAAGGCCTATGCAATGACCGGCTGGCGTCGGCTATGCCGCCGGCCCGCTCCAGCTCATCAAGGCCATGGACATGATCCAGGGGCAGCAGACCTCGGGTGCGACGTCGATCGCCCAGTGGGCGGCTGTCGAAGCGCTGAACGGCACCCAGGACTTCATCCCGGCGAACAAGAAGATCTTCGAAGGCCGCCGCGACCTCGTCGTCTCCATGCTGAACCAGGCCAAGGGCATCGTCTGCCCGGTGCCGGAAGGCGCCTTCTACGTCTATCCGTCCTGCGCCGGCCTGATCGGCAAGACGGCGCCGTCGGGCAAGGTCATCGAGACGGACGAGGATTTCGTTTCCGAGCTTCTGGAATCGGAAGGCGTTGACGTCGTTCACGGCTCGGCCTTCGGCCTCGGCGCGAACTTCCGCATCTCCTATGCGACGTCGGAAGCGCTTATCGAGGAAGCCTGCCGCCGCATTCAGCAGTTTTGCTCGAATTGCTCGTAAGAGCGTATCCTCCAGAGGTTATTTTATGAATGGTAGAGTTTCTCAAAAAGTGTCGGAAGAGTCCGGGCCAATGATATCGGCGTCGATCGACCCAGACAACGTTAGTATCGCGGACTTAGATCGGTTCGGCCACGCTATTTTTAAAGAATGGCGGCCGAAGCGGCCCTTCCTCCGCAGGCAGGACGGCGTATACCTCGTACTTAGGGCGGACGATGTATTGGGCTTAAGTAGTGACCCTCGGACCCGTCAGATAGAGACGGAACTGATGCTCAATCGGGGGGTCAACGAAGGAGCGGTCTTCGACTTCGTTCGCTACAGCATGCTTTTTTCAAACAAGGAAACCCACAGCAGGCGTCGCTCTCCTTTTACTCGGACTTTCGCATTCCGGATGATTGAAAATCTACGTCCGCAAATAAGGCAATTGACGGAGATCCTTTTTCGAGATTTGAAGGAGCTTGGTTCCTTCAATTTCGTGGGGGAATATGCTTCAAAGCTCCCAGCCGTTACGATAGCCAGCCTGTTAGGCCTCCCGCCAAGCGACATTCCCTATTTTACTCAACTCGTCTATCGCGTTGCTCGCTGCCTGAGCCCTTCATGGCGGGATGCCGACTTTCCGGACATCGAAAAATCAGCGGTCGAGTTTAAGAACTACGTGCAAGCGGTAATTGACGATCGCCGAACGGATCCGCGTGATGACTTCCTCTCATCCTACATAAACGCAACGCGAGAAGCGGAGGATCTCTCGCCCGTCGAAGGCCTAACCCAGCTGATGCTTATCATCTTGGCTGGAACTGACACGACCAAAACCGGCCTCACTGCACTGACCGGACAGCTTTTGCAACATCGACAGGCATGGGACGCACTGTTGAACGATGGTACTCTCGTGGCCGCCGCCGTCGAGGAGGGACTGCGCTTTGAGCCTCCAGTCGGATCCTATCCCCGTTCAACACTGGCAGATATTGATCTTGACGGGTTCATACTACCCAAAAATAGTCTTCTCGCACTTTGCACCATGTCCGCGCTAAGAGACGAGAAACACTATGTCCACCCTCAACTTTTCGATATTCATCGCAAGCAGATGCGCTGGCATATGGTATTTGGCACCGGTGAACATCGATGCCTTGGGGAAGCGTTGGCTCGTTTGGAATTGCAAGAAGGACTTGCTACGGTGCTTAGACATGCTCCCAATCTCTCGATTGAAGGTGAATGGCAGGCGGTACAGGGTCATGGAGGTGTGCGCCGAATTGCGGAGATGAGAGTTGGCTTCAATCGAGAAAATTGAAGCGAGTTGCTTTCTCTCGTTGGCTGATGGGAAGAAAGCGCATAGGAGTCGCCGCCAAATTCTTGTCGGACCAGCTTGGTTTGTTCGGTCGGTGTTTTTCACCGTGGATGCGGAGTAATGAGAAACTGGGTCAGACCACTGGGCTCCGTTGATTCCGCGAAATCTGCTTAGTTGGATTGGCTGTCAGAAGGAGAGGTGACCGCATGATTTGGGATCATTTATCACCTTCCCGAAGGGTTCTGCTTGATATCAAATCGTGGTCTGTATTGGTACTGGTAATTGCCTCGATATCTTTTGCGGTTCTGGCCATAGGATCTTGGCAAGACAACGAAAGCAACGAAGCGATCCTGACAGAGCTGCAATCGATCGACGTGGATTGCGCGATGCTGCAGCGGAATGTGTTGCGTGCTCACGCCGGCCTTCTTCGGAATTACCATCCTCTTATCGTCCCTCTGGGGCGACTGCGCACGAGCGTCGCAGATTTACAGCAGCTTTTTAGGCGGGCGGGCCTCGACGGGGCCGGTGAATTTTCTGAATTGCTGGCGCGGGTGAAGAGCTCAGTAGATGCGACCGACGCAGCCGTTGCAGCGTTCGGTACGCAAAATGTAATGTTCCAGGATTCGTTGGCGACCTTTAACCAGTCGATAGCTTCGCTTCCGAGGTCTTTGGATACGAGGGATTTGAACTCGCTAGAAGTCGCTGAGTTGGGCTATCTGATGCTCCAGTTTTCGTCTCAGCCAAATTTCGAGTTTGCACGGGAAATCAACCAACGTCTCGACCGGCTTCAGGTTTCGGCGAACGGGGATAAGGCAGGCGTCAAGGAGATCGTTCGCAGTGGGAGGATTATCCTGACTCTACTGCCGCGATTGAAAGACACCGTTGGAGTGATCCAAACTTCTGAAACCATCGACAACACGAAGAAGTTGCAGCGAGCATACCTTGAAGCTTATAGCTTGGCCAGCGCGGGTGAACAGCGGGTACGGGTCTTCCTCGGCGCAGTTTCGGTTTTCTTTTGCTTTTGCATAATTTCCCTAGTCCATAGGTTACATCTGCGAACCAAGGTGTTGACGAGACGACTGGACTTCGAAGAAGTGATCAAAAAGATTGGGCTTTGCTTCGAAGATGCTTCAGAAGCAAAACCGTCGTTGGAATCCTCAACGAATGCCGCGTTGGGAATTATCCAATTATTCTTTGAAGCTCATCAATGCGCGCTGGGACTGGTCAACATCAATGAGAATGACGTTGGCGTCACCTTTTTTGGAAGCACTCCTGCGCCAGAGTGGAACGAACAACGGGTGCGCGAAATTGTTTCCACGGTAGGGGCCGAGGACGGCGGGCGGATTTTCCGAGCCTATCCTCAACGAAAAGCGAGCTGCTTCGGTGAGGACTCTCCATTTCTGTGGGTGCTGCTTGCGTTCAAGGTATCCGATCGAATAGTCGCTGTCTTTGGCCTGGGATTTGATCGAGAGCATCTACAGACGCCGACCGCACGTGAAATGCAGCTGATGGAACTAGCGGCTGCATGTGTTAGCCACTATGCGGTCATTCGGCGCAAGCAGTCCCAGCGAGATATTCTGGAACGTCGTTTGAAACATGCGGAACGGCTTGAAGCAGTTGGTACGCTTGCCGGCGGCATTGCGCATGAATTTAACAACATTTTGGGTGCAGTTCTGGGTTACGCGGAAATGGCACACAACGTTCTGCGCCGTCGTACTCATGCTCGAGACTACATCGATCACATCATTTCTGAAGGCAATCGAGCGCGGTTGATTGTCAACCAGATCCTTGCCCTTAGTCGAAAGCGGGATCGAACAACAAAACCATTCGATCTTTCGGAGTTAGTGACCGTGATCGCGCCGTCGTTACGTGTTGCGTTGCCTCCGGGCGTCGAGCTCGATTTCAAATATCAGAGCGCTCCAATGGTTATCGAAGGAAACTCACTTGAGGTCGAGCAAATACTGATGAATTTGTGCAAAAACTCTGCTGAAGCATGCCGAGAGTTAGGGCGTGTGGAGGTCAGCGTTAGGAGGTCTGTCGTACGGAAACACAAGGTTCTTACAAACGGTACTATTCCCACCGGCGAGTATATCCTTCTTTCAGTTGAGGATAACGGCGCAGGCATAACAGAGGCGGTATTATCGCACATTTTCGAGCCTTTTTTTACTACCCGCGCCCGCAGCGGTGGCACGGGCCTGGGATTATCCACGGTTCACGGTCACGTTAGCGCGATGGCTGGTTACATCGACGTGGTATCAACTGTCGGCAGAGGTACGCGCTTCGACGTCTACTTGCCACCTTCGTCGAAGCAGCCGGTAAATTCAGAGAGTTTTTTTGACCCTGGAAGAATCCCGCTTGGGAACGGCGAGATTGTCGCGGTGGTCGAACCCGACTTAGCCACGCTGGAAATGTACGAGGAAAAGATCGCGGCGCTGGGCTATGAGCCAGTCGGCTTTAACACGTTGGATGGTTTAATCGACTGGGTGTTGGAAGGAAAAGAACCTGATCTTGTTCTAATTGATCAACCGTCTTTGCTGGATGGAGACGGTGCAGGGTCCTTAATCTCAAAGCTGGCAAAAGCGCCCATCATCATTATTGGCGAAAACCAGAAAAATGTTCCCCTTTCTGCGGATCGCGAGGGATCTGCCCGTTTTTTGGAAAAGCCGATTTCAGCAAAGACTCTCGCCTATGTCGTTCGTGCGAATATCAGAACTGAACGAATGGTCGGCTCGAATAGCAGCGGAATCGTGATTGCGTCATAAACCGATACGCCCTCTGAACAGAAGCCGGCCGCACAACGCGATTGCTTATTAATTTAATCCCCAGTCGCGGAATCAGCCGGTCAGTCCCGACATCCGCAACAACGCAACTCCGGTTGCGGCTGCAATCACCGCCAGTGATATACAGGCAAAAAACCGGTAAACCTGCTCTTTTGATGTTAAGAGGAGATGGATCGAAGCGATCATCAGAAGGAAAATCGTCGCAAGTGCGCCATACGCCCAATACTCGTTCGAATAAAGCCATGTTCCCAAAGCCAACAGACCGCAAACAAAAAAAACGAGTTCGAGCTTTTGCAAGACAACACCTCAAAAAGATCTCGTTGTGATCCTAGGACATCGGTCTCGCAGGTCAATACTGCGATCGCGTTTCATGCAACGGACTTGATGTATCTGCCGCGCGGCACTAGGAGACGTGAGGAACGGCCCCCTGTCTAGGGTGCAGTCGGTGCCGATCTCCGCTTCGGGGGCGCTTTGCGAAATCTCCTGCGGCTGCACCATCCTCCGCGCCAGCCTGCGAAAATTTTCGAAAACCGCCGCTATGGTGAATTCGCTCTCATGGCCTAGGGATCACCGCTTGGGCCGCCGATTCCCTCGATTCAAGAAATCAAACGGCTTCGCTTCGATGCTTCAAATGAAACCGAGAGGTAAGATAATAAAATCAGAAAGTAACAGACACCTCCCATAGTCGCGACTGTTAGCGATCGAGTCATTTCATGCTGACCAAGATCATTGCGATACAGTGGGGAATAAACAATGCGGAAGACGGCAGGATCTTTCGGGATCATTTTTCTGATGGTCCAGCCAAGCAAAGCTGCGCCGCTCTCGTTCGCTGAATTTAACCAACTCGCTCGCGAATGCGCACCTTCAGTCGCTCCATCGACGCTTGGAGCGATTGCGAAGGTTGAAAGTCAGTTTGATCCGCTCGTGCTGCATGACAATACCACCGGCGAAACTTTACATGGCAAGAATCCGGCGGATGCTACGCAAAGCGTAAACAATCGCGTCGCAGCAGGGCATTCAGTCGATGTAGGCCTAATGCAAGTGAACTCGAAAAATTTCGCGAACTTGGGCTTGACTGCCGGCAATGCAATCAACCCTTGCGTGTCCCTGTCGGCGGCGGCGGACCTGCTCGTACGGCATTATAGTGGCGGCGACACGGTAGAGTCAGAACAACTTGCCATCCGGCGAGCAATTTCGGCTTACAATACCGGCAACCCGACACGCGGCTTCGCGAACGGCTATGTGCGGAGGGTCGAAGTGGCGGCTCAGCTACTCGTCCCCCCGCTGGCTCAGTCGGGGAAAAAAGGCGACCGTGATGAGCGGAGTCCAGAAGAACCCTGGAACGTCTGGGGTTCATACGACCGCTCCCACTCAGCAGTCGGTTCGTCCGCGCCGCCAGAGGCGCAGCAGCCGAATGAGCGCAAATCCCCCGAACAAGATCAAGTTTTCGAACCGAATGATGGAGATGCACCATAATGGCATGGCTTGAAGGATACCGCGCACCGTCGAAATTCCGTGGCCTCTGGCACAGAGCTGTGCGCCTGCTGGCTCCGCACGTGCCGAGCGTCACCGGCGCGATCGGCTGGAGCTTGTTTTTCTGCGAGCCAGCTGCCGCGCAGGCCGCTGGGGGCACTGACCCCGCCACCATGGTCAACAATATCTGCACGTTTATTCTCGGTCCGTTTGGTCAATCGCTCGCCGTTCTTGGTATCGTAGCCATCGGGGTATCGTGGATGTTCGGCCGAGCTTCCCTTGGTCTGGTAGCAGGTGTTGTTGGCGGGATCGTTATCATGTTTGGAGCCAGCTTTCTCGGCCAAACACTGACAGGGGGCGGGGGATGAATGCCGATCTTGAAGAAGCCACACTCTACTTGGCGGCAACGAGACCTGCATTGTTCTTTGGGGTACCGCTGACGCTTGCTGGAGTTTTCATGATGTTGGCGGGGTTTCTCATCGTTGTTGTGCAGAACCCCCTCTATGAAATTGTTCTCTTGCCGCTGTGGCTTGGAGCGCGGCTCATCGTAGAGCGGGACTATAACGCGGCAAGCGTGGTCTTGCTGTTTCTCCAGACGGCAGGGAGAAGCGTTGACGGCCATGCGTGGGGCGGCGCGAGCGTCAGTCCCAACCCCATCAGAGTGGCGTCGCGAGGAAGAGGAATGACGTAATGTTCGGAGCAAGCGGACGGACCGAGAGATCTGGGGAAATCTACCTGCCTTACGTAGGGCACCTCAGCGACCATGTCGTTCTTCTAGAGGACGGTTCCATCTTGACCATGGCGCATATCAGTGGCCTTCCCTTCGAACTGGAGGAAGTAGAGGTCCGAAATGCGCGCTGCCGTGCCTTTAACACGCTCTTTCGCAATATTGCCGATGATAACGTCTCAGTATATGCCCATCTCGTCCGTCACAACGATGTGCCAGTACCGCCGGTACGCCATTTTCGCAGCACCTTCGCGTCAAGCCTAAGCGAAACGTTCGAGCGGCGTGTTCTGTCTGGTAAACTGTTTCGAAACGACCACTTCCTCACGCTCATTGTCTCTCCTCGCACCGCTCTCGGTAAAGTGGGAAGCAGATTCACCAGGCGCTATGGGAAGAACCCAGGCGATCTTGCGCATCAGATCCGACATCTGGAGGATCTTTGGAACGTTGTCGCTGGCGCGCTTGATGGGTATGGACTTCGTCGACTTGGCATCCGAGAAAAAAATCAGGTGCTTTTCACGGAAATTGGTGAAGCCCTTCGCCTGATAATGACTTGTCGTTTTTTACCGGTGCCGGTCGTTAGCGGATCCCTCGGCGCCTCAGTTTATACCGACCGGGTCATCTGCGGCAAGCGTGCCCTCGAGATTAGAGCGCCGAAAGATCGTTACGTTGGATCTATCTTTTCATTCCGCGAGTACCCGGCAAAGACGCGGCCCGGAATGCTTAACACACTCCTGTCATCAAGTTTTCCGCTCGTTTTGAGCCAGAGTTTCTCTTTCCTCACACGTGCACAGGCTCACGCCAAGCTCAGCCTCAAATCGAACCAGATGACTAGCTCCGGTGACAAGGCGGTCACCCAGATCGGTGAACTCGCCCAAGCAGAAGATTCATTGGCCAGTAGCGAATTCGTCATGGGTTCGCATCATCTCAGCCTTTGTGTCTATGGCGATGATCTCGATACCCTTGCCGACTATGGTGCGCGAGCCCGCACGAGCTTGTCGGACGCGGGCGCGGTTATCGTGCAGGAAAGCATTGGAATGGAGGCTGCATACTGGTCTCAGCTTCCAGGAAACCACAGATGGCGTACCCGTCCCGGAGCGATCACTTCACGCAACTTTGCCGGCTTGGTTTCATTCGAGAACTTCCCTATCGGAAGGAAGTCGGGCCATTGGGGAGGTGCGGTTGCTCGTTTCCGTACAAACGGCGGGACGCCCTTCGATTATATTCCGCACGAAAACGACGTGGGCATGACCGCGATCTTCGGGCCGATTGGCAGGGGAAAAACGACACTTATGACCTTCATCCTGGCGATGCTTGAGCAGAGCGTGGTTGACCGCAGCGGGACGATCGTTTTTTTCGATAAGGATCGTGGCGGTGAACTGCTTGTGCGCGCCACCGGGGGCACGTACCTCACGTTACGACGAGGTGTCCCAAGCGGCCTTGCACCTTTGCGCGGCCTAGAGGATACGGCAGCGGCGCGGGACTTTCTCCGCGAGTGGATCGTGGCGCTGATTGAAAGCGACGGCAGGGGGGGAATTTCGCCGGAGGAAAATCGCCGCTTAGAGCGCGGTATCCAACGGCAACTTTCGTTTGAGCCTAACATGAGATCCCTTGCGGGCTTAAGGGAGTTCTTATTGCACGGGCCCTCCGAAGGTGCGGGAGCTAGATTGCAGCGGTGGTGCCGAGGCAACGCTCTTGGCTGGGCGTTTGACGGCGAATCGGACGAAGTGAAGTTAGATCCTTCGATTACGGGCTTCGATATGACCCATCTCCTCGAATATGAGGAGGTATGCGCGCCGGCCGCAGCATACCTTTTGCATCGAATAGGAGCGATGGTAGATGGCCGACGCTTCGTCATGAGCTGCGATGAGTTTCGTTCCTACCTGCTTAATCAGAAATTCGCAGCAGTCGTCGACAAGTTCCTGCTGACCGTCCGGAAGAACAACGGAATGTTAGTTCTTGCGACGCAGCAACCCGAGCACGTACTTGATTCACCATTGGGCGCAAGCCTCGTAGCACAATGTATGACCAAAATCTTCTACCCATCACCCACTGCAGACCGCTCTGCTTACATAGACGGGTTGAAGTGCACCGAGCGAGAATTTCAGGCTATTCGCGAGGAGATGGCGATTGGCAGCCGCAAATTTCTGCTGAAGCGCGAGAGCGGAAGTGTTGTGTGCGAATTCGATCTGCGCGACATGCCGGAATACGTCGCCGTACTATCCGGGCGTGCCAATACGGTGCGTTTTGCCCAGCAGTTGCGCGAGACGCATGGAGAGGAACCCTCTGCCTGGCTGGAAAAATTCATGACGCGCTACCATGAGGCACAGGATTGATCTGGAGTTCGAAGTCATGAATATTACGAAGCTCGTAATAAACGCACTTTTCATATGCCTTGTTCTGTCGGGGACTGCCAAGGCGCAGTTTGTTGTCAGCGACCCTGCAACGGAGGCCGAAACGCTGACGACAGCGATCAATACTGCGGCGAACCTCGAGCAATTGATCACGATGGTGACAATGTTGACCTCGCCCTTTGGCGTCACCGGCATGTTATCAGCGATCGACCAGAAAAACCAATATCCCTCTGCCGGCCAACTCGACAAGGAAATGTTTTCGCCGCAGATGCCTGCTTCGACAACTGCGCGTGCAATTACCTTAGATGCCGATCGCGCAGTCGTGGGCGACGACGCTGAAGGAAATCTTTTGCGACAGCAGATTGCAGGCGCCGCAAATGCTGCCGGTGTCGCGGCTGACAATCTGGATGCAATGGACAAGCGCCTTGCGGCAAATTCTGAGACATCGGGCCAGCTCTCCCGCTCACGCAATATCATGCAGGCCACCGTCACCAACGGTTTGCTTCTCAAACAGATCCATGACGCAATTATTCAAAACATTCAGGCGACCAGCCTGTTGACGATGACCACCGCACAGGCGGGGCTGCACGAGGCGGAGGAGGCGGCGACCCAACGAAAGGAACATCAGGCAACTGCGCTTATATTTGGCGCCGCTCAACTGCACTGATCCGCTACTGTTCATTCAGGGCCCTCTTTCTCCGTAGAAAATCGAAGCTAAATCCAGGTAAGGGCAATGAATTTTAGCATTCCTGCGCCTTTTACGGCGATACATACGATATTCGACCTCGCCTTCACCGTCGGGCTGGACACGTTGCTTGGGGACATTCAACGGGCAGTCAGCGCTCCTCTCGTGGCCTGCGTGACGCTATGGATCATTGTCCAGGGCATCCTCGTAATGCGTGGGGAAATGGACGCACGGGGCGGAATCACCCGGGTAATCATGGTATCGGTAGTTGTTGCTCTTATCGTTGAGCAGGCGGAATATCATGATTACGTTGTCTCGGTTTTCGAGGATACGATTCCGAATTTCATTCAACAGTTCGGTATCAGTGGGCTTCCTTTGCAGACGATTCCTGCTCAGCTCGACACGATGTTTTCACTCACGCAAGTAGCCTTTCAGAAGATTGCTTCTGAAATTGGGCCGATGAACGATCAAGACATCCTCGCCTTTCAAGGCGCACAATGGATTTTCTATGGAACGCTTTGGACTGCGTTTGGAATCTACGATGCCGTCGGAATCCTCACCAAGGTGCTATTGGCGATCGGTCCATTGATGCTCGTTGGCTATCTCTTCGATCGCACTAGAGACATGGCCGCGAAATGGATCGGCCAGCTCGTCACTTATGGCATACTTCTGCTTCTTCTAAACATAGTGGCAACTATCGTGGTTCTGACGGAAGCGACGGCACTCGTGCTAATGCTCGGGGTTATCACTTCTGCTGGCACAACGGCGGCCAAGATAATAGGCCTCTATGAACTCGACATGTTCTTTCTGACCGGCGACGCCTTGATCGTCGCTCTTCCGGCAATCGCCGGGAATATTGGAGGGAGCTATTGGAGCGGTGCGACGCAAACGGCCGGTAGCTTAAATCGCCATTTCGCCCGGACAATCCGCCGTTAGTCCCAGCTTCACAAATGGAGGATTTCCTTGAAGTACTTTCTATTGTTTTTGATCATCGGCTTGGCGTCTTGTCAGACAAGCGATCAGTTGGCGACTTGTAAGGGGCCTATTTTTCCGCTGAACGTCGGGCGATGGCAGCCTGCTCAGTCGGACCTTCAGCCTACCAACGCAGGAGAGGCTAATGAACGGCTCTGAATACGCGCTGTTAGTAGAGCGGGAAGCATTGGCGGACCACTATAAGGAAGTAGAAGCATTTCAGTCTGCACGTGCTAGATCAGCTCGGCGAATCTCTAGAGCCTTGGCTGCTTTGGCTGTCATTGCAGTCGCAGGAAACGTGGCGCAGGCCTTCGCTATCGCCGTCATGCTTCCGCTGAACAAACTTGTTCCAGTATATCTGTGGGTGCGCCCAGACGGTACAGTTGACAGTGAGGTATCTATTTCGCGGTTGCCGGCGACGCAGGAGCAAGCGGTCGTGAATGCGTCTCTATGGGAGTATGTTCGTCTGCGGGAGAGCTACTCGGCGGATACAGCCCAATACGCCTATGATCTGGTCTCGAGCTTCAGTGCCCCAACGGTGCGTCAAGATTATCAGCAGTTCTTCAATTACCCCAGTCCTAGCTCCCCCCAAACCATCATTGGTAAGCGCGGAAAGCTGGAAGCCGAGCACATCGGCTCAAACGAACTTATGACTGGCGTCCAGCAGATCCGCTACAAACGCACTCTCATCATGGAAGGGCAAGCTCCAATAGTAACCACCTGGACCGCAACGGTACATTATGAAACGGTAACTAACTTGCCCGGCCGATTGAGGCTGACAAATCCAGGCGGCTTAATCGTTACCTCCTATCAAACTTCGGAAGATACCGTTTCGAACACGACGCGGAGCCAGCAATGATCAAGAATTTGTTTCTGGGCCTGGTTTGTATCCTCTTTGTAACCAGCGGCGCGAACGCGGAAGACACGCCAGCGGCAGGCAAACTGGATCCACGTATGCGCTATCTCGCCTACAATCCCGATGAGGTTGTGCACCTTTCAACCGCTGTTGGAGCCACATTGGTCGTAACATTTGGGTCCAATGAAGCGGTGACAGCCGTCGCCGTTTCCAACAGCAAAGATCTCGCTGCGCTCCCACGCGGCAATTATCTGTTTTTCAAGGCCAGCAAAGTGCTGCAGCCGCAGCCTGTGATCGTCCTTACCGCAAGCGACGCAGGAATGCGGCGCTATGTTTTCAGCCTCGCGACCAGAACGATGTCTCGGCTCGATAAAGAGCAGCCTGACCTCTACTACAGCGTACAGTTCACTTATCCTGCCGACGTTGCCGCTGCTCGCCGAAAAGAAGCGGAGCAGAGAGATCTTGCGGATCGGATGCGGGCGCAAGCACAATATCAGCGTCGAGCCGAGGACTTGCTCGAGCGTCCGCCAGCAGGTGGCAGCACAGATGCGAAAAATTGGAGCTATGTCGCGCAAGGAGACCGCTCGCTATTACCGCTCGAGGTTTTCGACAACGGGTATTCCACGACATTTCGCTTTCCCGGAAACGTGCGTGTACCTTCAATCTACGTGATTAACCCAGATGGCAAGGAAGCCACGGCCAACTATTCAGTTAAGGGAGATTACGTTGAAGTAGCATCAGTTTCCAGGGAATGGCGTCTGCGGGACGGCCATACAGTACTTTGCATCTGGAATAAGGCATATGACGCCGTCGGACGGAAGCCGGGCACTGGCACAGTCAGACCCGATGTAGTGCGCGTGCTGAAGGAGACGAGGTGATGGAGGACGTGAATGCCCAATCCAGAGAAGGTATCGACGCGCCCGGATCCCTCGTCACCGATCCTCATGGCCGGCGCCTCTCGGGGTCGCAAAAGCTCCTTGTTGCGGGTTTAGTCCTGGTACTGTCGTTGAGCCTCATTTGGCTCGGGGCGCGTTCAAAGAAAAGGACCGAGCCGTCTCCACCAAACACAATGATCGATGCCAACACGAAGCCCTTTCGGCCGGCCCCGATTGATATTCCCGCCAAACCGGCAATGACACCGCCAGCTGCGGAAGCAACGGTTTTGCCGTCGGATCAACATCAGCGAGAACACAACGAACTGAGGCCCGAAGAAACACCGATCTTTGCCTACAGCGGAGGTGATCAGAATGGTGTCAAATCCGCCCCACACGCTGATATTCAGAACGGTGGCCAAGACAATAGAAACGCCAACTCCCTAGCCGCGTCGGAGGATTCTGCTGAGAACGATCTCTCTGTGCGCTTGAAACCGACAGTGTTGCAGCCTAGCCTCGCTATACTTTTGCCGCACCCAGATTTCACTGTTACGCAAGGAACGATCATTCCCTGCATACTGCAAACCGCCATTGATACAAATCTGGCAGGGTATGTGAAATGTGTACTTCCTCAAGACATACGCGGAGCAACCGGAAATGTTGTGCTTCTGGATCGCGGAACGACAGTTGTCGGCGAAATCCAGCGTGGACTGCAGCAGGGAGACGCCCGCGTTTTCGTTCTCTGGAATCGCGCGGAGACGCCCTCACACGCCGTCGTCTCTCTTTCCTCCCCGGGGGCCGACGAACTCGGCCGTTCCGGACTGCCGGGTACGGTCGACAATCATTTCTGGAAACGCTTTAGCGGGGCCATGCTCCTGAGTGTCGTCCAGGGCGCAGTCCAGGCGGCAAGTAGCTACGCAGGGAATTCGACCGGCGGGACCAGCTTCAATAGTTTCCAAAACAATGGCGAACAAGCGGCCGATACGGCCCTAAGGGCGGCCATAAACATTCCCCCAACCTTGAAAAAAAATCAGGGTGACACGGTCTCGATCTTCGTCGCGCGGGATTTGGATTTCTCAGGAATCTACCAGCTTCATATGACTGGTGGATCGGTGAAACGTCGGCATCTGCGCTAATGCACAGATAGCCAAAGCTGCGAGATGCATCCAATGGAAGTAAATCCGCAATTGCGCGCCCTTCTTAACCCAGTCTTGCAATGGCTCGATGACCCGAGGACTGAAGAAGTTGCCATAAACGGACCGGGAGAAGCCTTTGTACGCCAAAGTGGCGTCTTCACGAGGTTCGCCGCACCGTTCTCTTATGATGATCTCGAAGACATCGCCATTCTAGCAGGGGCATTGCGAAAACAAGATGTCGGCCCCCGCAACCCTCTTTGCGCTACCGAGCTCCCAGGTGGCGAGCGGATGCAAATCTGCTTGCCGCCAACGGTACCCTCTGGCACCGTGAGCTTGACAATTCGACGACCGAGCAATCGTGTCTCTGAATTGGGGGAAGTCTCGGCTCGCTACGATGTTCGTCGATGGAATCAGTGGCAAATCCGGACGCAGCGACGAGATCAACTAGACGAAGCGATTCTGCGCGACTACGACAATGGCGATCTGGAATCATTTTTACGTGCATGTGTTATCGGTAAGCGGACGATGTTGCTTTGTGGGCCGACCGGAAGCGGCAAGACCACGATGAGCAAGACCTTGATCAGTGCTATTCCGCGGGAAGAAAGGCTGATAACCATTGAAGATACGCTCGAACTCGTCATTCCACATGAGAACCACGTCAGACTGCTCTACTCCAAGAGTGGGGCAGGGCTAGGTGCAGTGACTGCGGAACAGCTGCTCCAGGCAAGCCTTCGGATGCGGCCTGACCGAATATTGCTCGGTGAGATGCGCGACGACGCGGCGTGGGCGTACCTGAGTGAGGTGGTCTCAGGCCACCCCGGATCGATTTCAACCATACATGGGGCGAATCCCGTCCAAGGCTTCAAAAAGCTGTTCTCACTTGTGAAGAGCAGTGTGCAGGGGGCATGCTTGGAAGATCGCACACTGATTGACATGTTGGCAACGGCAATCGATGTCATTGTTCCCTTCCGTGCTTACGGCGATGTTTACGAAGTGGGCGAAGTATGGCTCGCCGCCGATGCCCGCCGACGCGGTGAGACGATAGGGGATCTTCTAAACCAGCAATAGAGCCGCACGGAGGTCTGCTCGCGCAGATTTTAAAGCGTTACAAGTGTAGCGCGCTGCAGCAACTCCTGTCATCAATCTGAAACCTTCCGTTAGCATTTTTGTCATGCACGGCTTGGCCGAAATTTTGCCGAACTACCCTCATAGTGAGAGAAAATGATCAGGTTGAGGCTGAGACGTACATCCTCTGCTTGCACGAATCTATCGATTCTGCAGAATCCCATACGGAGGCGAACTGGTGAAACATGTTCTTGTCATCGATGACGATGCCGCGATGCGCCATCTTATTACCGAGTATTTAACGATTCATGCCTTAAGGGTCACCGCGGTATCAGATAGCCAGCAATTCAACCGGGTACTTGCATCAGAGACGGTCGATGTCGTCGTCGTGGATCTCAATTTAGGGCGTGAAGACGGACTTGAGATCGTTCGCAGTCTCGCCACAAAATCCGATGTTCCAATTATAATCATCAGCGGTGATCGCCTTGAGGAGGCGGATAAAGTGGTGGCGCTCGAGCTGGGAGCAACGGATTTTATCGCGAAACCTTTCGGAACGCGCGAGTTCCTAGCACGCATCCGTGTCGCATTACGCGTGCGACCGAATGTCATGCGAACCAAAGACCGGCGTTCATTTTGTTTCGCCGGCTGGACACTTAGTCTCAGACAGCGGCGATTGGTATCCGCACAAAATGGCGAGGTGAAGCTTACGGCAGGGGAATTCAATCTGCTCGTCGCTTTCCTGGAAAAGCCACGCGACGTGCTTTCCCGAGAACAGCTCCTCATCGCGAGCCGAGTGCGTGAGGAGGAAGTATATGACAGAAGCATTGATGTTCTCATTTTGAGGCTCCGCCGAAAGCTTGAGCAGGATGCAGCGAGCCCAAACTTGATCAAAACTGCCAGGGGTGCCGGCTATTTCTTCGACGCTGATGTGGATGTTTCCTATGGAGGTCTGATGGCGGCCTGAAGCAGCGACGCATATGCCTTTTTCGATCTGATCCTAGGACGCGGACTCGTTAATTGAAGCGATCCAGATTCTCGTCGCGGCAAGTTTGAGCCCGGCAAGGTAGTTGTCAGCACGTCTGTCGTATCGTGTTGCCAGACCACGCATCTGTTTGATGGTTGAAGAAACGCTCGATCAGATTGCGCTGGCGATAGACCCAACGGCTGAAACTGAAGGTCTGTTTTCGGTTGGCCTTGGCGGGGATGTTTGCCCAGCATTTGCGTTGCTTGGCGAAGTTACGGATCGCGTCGGTGTCATAGGCCTTGTCGGCAAGCAGTGTCGTTCCGGGCCGAATGTCACTCAGCAGCTTTTCGGCCATAGGAGCATCGGCGGCCTGACCGGCGGTCAATGCCAGTCGAACCGGCAAACCATCAGCATCGACGAGCGCGTGGATCTTTGTCGTCAGGCCGCCACGCGAACGTCCCATGCAAGGATCGGCAGATCCCCCTTTTTTTCGTTTGCACCATGCTGGTGAACGCGGACGCAGGAAGAATCGATCATGACGATCTCTCCGGCATAATGCCTTGAAACAGCGCCGGGAAGGCGATCCCAGACGCCTGCCTTGCGCCAGCGAGAGAAGCGATTGTAGAGCGTCGTGCGCGGACCATAGCGCTCCGGTACATCACGCCAGGATGAACCTGTCCGGAAACGCCATAGGATACCATTGATCACCCGGCGGTCATCCACGCGCTCAACTCCACGGCTGTTGGTCGGCAGCAAAGGGGCGATAACCGCCCATTCCTCGTCGGTCAGTTCGTGACGGCGCATAACAATCTCCTTTCCAGGAAATTGAATCACACAACGTCATCAACATGAACCCCGTTATGGGGACACAGCCTAGAGTGAGCTGGCTGTGTTGTAGCTGGGTAGGGGCTGCCTCATTGCCTGCTGTCGAATACAATACCGCCGTCAAGTGACCGGCCTCATCATATTAGCGTTCTTTTCTTATCTTCTCTTCGGCAAAGAAAGATGCAAGTGCGGCCGTAGCCAGTTTGTGGCCAAAAGCCCTGGCGGTCTCCAATCTCAATGGATCAAAGTGATTGCGTGCGACTTCTAACAGCGATACCGGGAACATGCGAGAAGTCAGGACAACGATAGGTTTTTCGACTACTTTTGAGATCGGGTAGCTTTGAGGCCCCGTGCTAAATGATCCGTCCGCCAACATGTTCTCAAAATCGGCGAGCGCACGGCGCAAGATCATCTGCAGCGCCTTGGTAGCGCTGTACTGCAGAATCAAGTTGTCATATATCTTCGATACCTCAGGAGCGGGGGGGCGTGCCGAAAGAAAGACCTGGACTTTTTCCGGCGGCGCAGTCGAACTCAAGGCGTCCGCCGTTAGCATTGATTGCCGATCGAAGTTGTCACGACGTTTGGCGGCGATAGGAGGCGCTGGTCGTTTTTCCTTTCCGGCTCTTTCAGGTAATTGCGAAGGCGCCAAGTTTTGCGAGGAAAGAGCTGGGATTGGGTGAACGATCGGTCGCGCGGCAGCAAGCCGTCTTGCTTCACCGACAGACAAAGCAGGTTTGCGGATCCCCATCTTCAATTCCCCAAGGTATCGCCAATCAATTCTGAAATTGTTACGAGTTCCTCCATCGCAATTCTGAGGTTCCGCTCAAGGAGGCGCATCGTCGGATCATTTGTCGTGTTCAGCAATGTGAGATGCAACATGCCACGCTCTTTCATTGCAGCGAACGCGTCTCGTTCATGCATTGGAGATTGTACGACAGGCAGATTCACCAGCATGTCTGACATCGCGCGTTGTGACGTGGTTAATCGGCCAACCGGGACTCGCTGGCGTAACACGGCGGTCGGAATCACTAAGTTCTCGCTCAGCAGCAGCTCGACAACATAACGATATGTCGAAAGTGCCTCATCGATATCCAGCGGCGTTAACATTGTCGGGATCAGAAGCAGGTTTGAGCTAGCGATGATTGTGTTATTGAGCTCGCTCGAACCACCATGCGTATCGGCCAGCGCATAATCAAATTCCTGAAGCTCGGCGTCCTCATAAGCCGCTTCAAGAAGCGACATTTCTTCTGCAGCGTACACCTCGCAGGATGTATCCCAGGTGTTGCTACGCATCGCGTTTTCTTTCCATCGCGTTAACGGCCGGTTCTCGTCCGCATCGAAGAGAGCCACTCTTTTGCCGTCTCTTGCAAACGCAGCGCAAAGGCCCATGAGCGCCGTGGTTTTGCCGGCGCCTCCTTTAAATGAGCAAAATGTCAGAAGTTTCATAAGTTTATCCTGGCGACGTTGTGAACGAAAGTGCGTCTGTATCATTGTTTGTATGTGTGACTGTCTGTATAGCGAAATTATCAGGAGTATATTTCAATTGCATTGAAGGATAGTTGCAAATGTAACTATATAGATCCGAATATGAACAGTATATTCTTGAATTTATTCTGTTGGCGGCTAGGCTCCCTCAGTCTCAACTGGAGAATTTCACTCCGGAACAAATCCAGATCATTCCGTTTTCTATGGAGCAAGCCATGTCGCAAAGCGAAAAATCCACTTCAAGTGACATTGTCGACCGGCGTGAAGGCCCGAAGATTGAAGGTTTCAAGGTCGTTAGCACTCGTTTGCGATCGTCGGAATATGAGAGCTTCTCTCGCCAAGCCCGTCTGCTGGGGCTCTCCGACAGCATGGCCATAAGAGTTGCGGTTCGCCGCATTGCCGGCTTTCTCGAAATCGATGCAGAGACTCGTCAGATGATGGAAGCCATTCTTCATTCAATAGGAGCACTCTCAAACAACATTGCCGCGCTGCTGTGTGCCTATGCTGAAAATCCGACAACGGATTTGGGCGCTCTGCAAGCTGAACGAAACGCTTTCGGTAAATCGTTCGCTGATCTCGACGGTTTGCTCCGTTCCATTTTGTCCGTATCACGGCGACGGATCGACGGTTGCTCCATGCTGGCGGACGCCTTGCAGCATTAACGTAGCACTTGGGGGAATCTGTTGGATGCCCGATCGGTCTCAAGTCATCATCCGCATTGTGCCGGGAGGTGGGACGAAGACCCTCCAACAGATTATCAACCAGTTGGAGTATCTATCTCGGAAGGGCAAGTTGGAGCTGCAGCGTTCGGCCCGACATCTCGATACTTTCGTACCACCGGATGAAATCCGCGAACTCGCCCTAAGCTGGGTTCAAGAAACCGGGACTTATCACGAAAG
Source organism: Agrobacterium sp. ST15.13.013 (assembly GCF_027956525.1). Taxonomy (NCBI): domain Bacteria; kingdom Pseudomonadati; phylum Pseudomonadota; class Alphaproteobacteria; order Hyphomicrobiales; family Rhizobiaceae; genus Agrobacterium; species Agrobacterium sp. ST15.13.013. The sequence goes on along the minus strand of NZ_JAQKGP010000025.1, from coordinate 32,802 downwards.
TCGGCCAGACGAGGAAAGGCAACAGGAGTTGACGACCCACATTATTGTAAGCTTCCCTGCCGGTACAAGTCAGGTAGCAGCTTATGCAGCGAGCCGGGAGTGGGCAGCCGAGATGTTTGGGTCAGGCGCAGGGGGAGGCCGATACAACTATCTTACAGCCTTTCACATCGATCGCGATCACCCACATCTGCATGTGGTCGTTAATCGTCGCGAACTTTTGGGGCACGGCTGGCTGAAAATATCCCGGCGCCACCCCCAACTGAATTATGACGCCTTGCGCATTACAATGGCCGAGATTTCACTTCGTCATGGCGTCGTCCTCGAGGCGACGAGCCGAGCTGAGCGCGGCATCTCGGAGCGGCCGATGACTTTTGCCCAGTATCGACGCCTGGAGCGGCAGCAGGCCAATCAAATTCGTTTCGAGGATATTGATTTCGAAGAATTCTCGCCTGGGGGAAACGACGGAGAACCGGATCAATCTTTTAATTCTTCGTACGGTTCGCTGCCTCAAAACGTGTCAGAAAACTTGCGACGAAACGGCGGTCTGCAATCGGTGTCTGAAGTACGTTCCCGGGCACTGATCGGATCGAACGGCAACGGTGTCACGCCCGATCGTGTATCATCTGGAAACGATTCCCGTTCTCAATCCGGCAGCGATAAAGCCTTTGTGGACGATGGCAACTTGAGGAACGGCCCTCTCACCATCGCCGGAGACGGCCAGGATCTTGAAGGCCGTTCTGGCATGCATCGTTTGGCAACCGAACCCGTCACGCACACAACAAGCGAAGATGATGTTCGGCAACGGCCTCATCGAAAACGGCCTCGCGGTGATGAGGAAGAGCAGAGCGGCGCAAAACTGACCAGGGTAGACGGAATTCGGACGGGAGTGACAATCAGCGCCGTACCGGTTGCCCAGGACGATCCGATTACATCGCCGATCCAGCCCCCTGGATCAAATCCGTTGGATGACCCGGGGCAGACCAACATCGCTACGGACGCATTGCCTCCGACAGCCGATCGCCGGCAGCAGGGAGAGCCAAATTCTAAGCGTCCTCGTGATGATGACGCCGAGCCGAGCATTCGTAAGCGGTCAAGGGACGGGCGCAGCCAAGGGGATGAGGGAAACAGAAGGTAGAAAAGGATCGATCATGGCAGATGAAGAATTTCGTCGAGACTTCAGCCGCTCCGCTACGTTGAACTCGAATAACGAAGGCGCTACAGGCGCACCAATCCCGGATACATCGGTGTCGACTGCCTTCCGACAAAACCGCAGAGAACACTTAACGACCAGTTCCTTACGGCCATTAATTACTGGTGGGGCCGGCGACCTTCCAGGCACTTCCCCCGAAAATCAACGGCCGACAACCCATGCCCCGAATACAGCAGAAATACTCCCGGTGAGATCAGCCGAAGCTCCGGCTGGCCAATCAGCGGTCTTTCCGAGGAGCAAGGGGTATTTTCGTACGGCCATGCAATACCTGCGGGAGATTGAAATGCAGTCCACTGCCAGGGCGGACCACGAGGCGACGTCGTCGTCACGTTTTGGCAAGGGGGAAAGAAAGCAGCTGCGCGAACACGAGCAAACCGGTGATCAAAGTGAATCAATGGCGAAGCGGAGTACCAGCTCGGGAATGCAGGTGGGAACTATTGCCGCGTCTTTGGCTATGAAAGATAGCTCGACCGCGACGCCGGCTTCGCAAGGGCCGCACCGGTCTGGGATGGAGCTGGATAATATCGAAGGGACTGGAGAGAGCCGTACGCAATCTCAGCACGAAATTGCGACACAACCTATTGCCACAAGCGCTTTTGGTTCAGGTCATGATGTGATCATTCCTGGAGAGGGCCAGCCTGAAGAAACATTCGACGGCGCACCATATTGGATGGTAGAAAGCGGGGATAGCGAGACCAATAGCCTTCCGTCGATCCAACAAGGCTTATCTTGGCCAGGGTTAGATGACCTTGATTTGCTCGCCGACAGCAGTTCACCGCTCAGTACTCAGGTTGTTCCTCCTGACGTAGCCGCTACGAATTTAAGCACTGAGGCAGGGTCCGCCAGCGTCGAAAGCACCCAAATCCTCGCCGACAGTGCCTATTCCGACGACGCGACCGAAACCGGTGGCCAAACAGCTTCAGGATCGATCCATGAAGGTTCAGTTCGTTCGCTTGGCTCACCGGAGGAACGCTTCGACGCCTTTCCCGAGTTGACCGACGAGGACTTGGCGCAGATTGACGCATTCTCGCGAGCCCGCTCTCCTTCGAGGCGAGATGCTGCGCACGCTATTCATGCGGTCAGCTTGGATGATGCCTTCTCACGCAAGGATCTTGCCGCGGGCCACGACGGCCGGCTTACGAATCCTGCGTTCCGTCAGGAGGCTTCTCTGCAGGAATCGAGCCCATCAGAAACGAAGTCCGACGACTTCCCGGAATTAACCGACGAGGACCTGGCACGGATCGACGCACTCTCCGAAGCCCGCTCAACTTCGAGGCTGGATGTTGCACGCACTATTCATGCGGTCAGGTTGGAGGCCTCTCGGCAGGACCCGAGCCCATCAGAAATGAAGTCCGACGACTTCCCCGAATTGACCAAAGAGGACTTAGCCCGGATCGACGCACTCTCTGGACCCCGCCCGACTACGGGGCGGGAAGGTGCGAACACTATTCAGCCAGTCAGGTTGGACGATGCTTTCTCAGCCGAAGATTATACCGTGGGCCGCGGCGGCCGGCATACGAATCCTGCGTTCCATGAGGAAGCTTCTCGGCAGGACCCGAGCCCATCAGAGATGAAGTTCGATGGCTTGCCGGAGTTGACCGACGAGGATCTGGTAAGGATTGACGCAATCTCTGAACCGCGCTCGAAGAGATCTCGCTCCGAGCAGGTTGTCGGGGGAAAATCTCATAGGCTCAAACTGAACGAGGCTATCGAGGAGGCGGGCTCGCCCACTACCGTTTCGGGAACAAGCGCCGCCAGGGCGGCACCTATCACGCTCGAAAGCGGAGTACCTAGGTTGCCGCAGGCTACCCATACGGAACTTCCTGGCTCGGACGTTGCGGGTCCACTGCGGATCGGGAAGGCGTCGTGTGCCGATATACGGCGAGATGTTTCGGATAAAGGGAAACGAAAAGTCTCGTCAGATTATCAGATTCAGCAAGGTCCTGGCGCGTCCTATGCTTACCAGCCGCGACGCATGCCGACGGAAGCGATTTTCGATGCTGAACGGCTTGGTGACGAAGTGCTCATCGGGAATGAGCCAGTTCCGCGGTGGCCTTACCCCTGGGAGCACGTTGTTCGTTTTGAAACAGGCAAGCAGCTCTTCGAAAGATTGCAGAAGTGGCCGACTGCGGAGGAGTTGGAAAACAGTGTGATCCTCGTCAAAGCGGATAGCGCGCAACGATCCTATATGCCCCGAAATCAGCTGCTCTTGCATCTCGGATCCGAAAAGTATTACGAACGAATGAAAGCGCTCGGTCTATCCGATAATACCTTCAGCGGATTGAAGTCCGATAGCAAATATTTTTATGATACACCTGCTGGACCACGGGTAAGTGAACATGATTATGAGTTCCCGCGGCAGGCAGGCGTGCATAATCCAGAGGTGATGGTTCAGCATCATAGCGGAACCTTCTTCGCGTTTTGGCCAAAACTTCTCAGGCTGGAAAAGCTTGCGACAGTAACGAATACGTATGGCGCGGAAAATGTTTGGCTCAAATCGCCAGCCAATGCTTACATGACGCCGGAAACCTATAATTCCAAGGTTGCGAACGGCGCCGAAAACCTTTTCATCGAGTTCCTACGTCCCGCTCCTGTCCACGACCACCTGCGGGAACCTGGAACTTCAAACGCAAAAACTGTTGACGGACGAAACGAAGATCGCGCGCAACAGGCCGACCGGTTAGCAGATCAGTCGATGGGCCGGAACGGGGACGGCCGTGACGCGCAGGGTGGTAAGAGAACCTTGGAACCGCGCGTGCGCGAAAGGTATGGGCTGTAGATCCAGCTGCCCGTAAAGCAAACAGCCGTCCAATAGGATAAACGGAGCGTGGTCACGTGATGAATTCAGGCAAGTACACGCCAATAGGCCTGGCTGCGAGCATAGCATGTTCATTGGCCGTGGGGTTTTGTGCGGCCAGTCTCTATGTCACATTTCGCCATGGCTTTACGGGCGAAACGATGATGACTTTCAACGTTTTTGCGTTCCTGTACGAGACACCGCCTTATTTGGGATACGCAAGTCCTACGTTCTATCGCGGACTAGCCATCATCGTTGCGACGTCAACGCTCGTGTTGCTATGCCAACTACTGTTATCGATGCGCGAGCGCGAACATCACGGCACTGCTCGCTGGGCCGGCTCCGGCGAGATGCGGCACGCCAGGTACCTCCGGCGCTACAGTCACGTCACGGGTCCCATCTTCGGCAAGACATGTGGACCACGTTGGTTTGGCAGCTACCTAAGTAACGGAGAACAACCTCACAGCCTTGTTGTCGCGCCAACTCGCGCTGGTAAGGGTGTCGGCGTCGTTATCCCGACGTTGCTAACCTTCAAGGGCTCAGTAATTGCCTTGGATGTGAAAGGCGAGCTATTTGAACTCACATCGAGGGCGCGTAAATCAAGTGGCGACGCGGTTTTCAAGTTCTCGCCCTTAGATCCAGAGCGGCGAACGCATTGTTACAATCCCGTGCTGGATATTGCCGCGTTGCCGCCCGAACGGCGCTTTACAGAAACGCGCCGCCTCGCTGCGAATCTCATCACAGCCAAAGGCAAGGGAGCCGAAGGTTTCATCGACGGGGCACGGGATCTTTTCGTAGCAGGCATATTGAGTTGCATTGAGCGCGGCACACCAACGATCGGTGCCGTTTACGATCTGTTTGCTCAGCCGGGTGAAAAGTACAAACTATTTGCGCAACTCGCGGAGGAAACACAAAACAAAGAGGCTCAGCGTATCTTCGACAATATGGCGGGGAATGACACCAAAATCCTGACATCCTACACATCGGTGCTCGGCGACGGCGGACTCAATCTTTGGGCCGATCCACTCGTTAAAGCGGCTACAAGCACCTCGGATTTTTCCGTCTACGATCTGCGGCGGAAGAGGACTTGTATTTATCTTTGTGTCAGCCCGAACGATCTCGAAGTCATAGCGCCCTTGATGCGTCTTCTCTTCCAGCAGGTTGTATCAATCCTGCAGCGATCGCTGCCACTTGGAGATGAACGGCACGAAGTTCTGTTTCTCCTCGATGAGTTCAAGCACTTGGGCAAGCTGGAAGCTGTGGAGACGGCAATTACGACGATCGCCGGCTACAAGGGCCGCTTCATGTTTATTATTCAGAGTCTTTCGGCTTTGACAGGAACTTATGATGAAGCTGGTAAGCAAAATTTTCTCAGCAATACGGGTGTGCAGGTATTCATGGCGACTGCTGATGACGAGACGCCCAACTACATTTCCAAAGCTATCGGCGACTACACATTCCAGGCTCGCTCAACGTCGTACAGCCAAGCGCGCATGTTTGATCATAACATCCAAATCTCCGACCAAGGAGCACCGCTTTTGCGCGCCGAACAAGTCCGCCTACTCGACGACGATTATGAAATAGTCCTTATCAAAGGCCAACCTCCCCTCAAACTGAGAAAAGTGCGATATTATTCGGATTTCATATTGAAGCGAATTTTCGAAAGCCAACACGGTTCCCTTCCCGAGCCCGCATCTTTGATGTTGCCGGGAGACACAAACCTCGTTGAAGGCAAGCTCGACCAGGGAACAGCCGATACAACTTCGCAAAAACCGGTGCAGATTGAAGAGAACGACCATGGGGAAGTCGTTTCCCCCCAAAACAGAACTGTGGCTGATGGAGTAATGCCAATAGAAGTTCGCCCCCGTTCAAACGAAGTTGATGACGAGCGGGAATACCAAGGCGCGGACGCCGCAACCTCTGAGAAGCTTCCGGAAATTGCTCCGGCTCTTTTGGCGCAGCGCGAACTCCTCGACCAGATCATTTCGCTCCAGCTACGAGGTAGAACAGCCTCCGGCACTTGAAGCTCGATGTGATACCGCTTCGGATCGAGTCTTGTTAGCGCCGTCAGATGTCCCGTTTCGGGAATGCATTACCAACGTTGAAGGTTGCCAATTGATGAGACATCGCCATGAAACCGTCGGGAAGCTCAAAAACTGGATACGCCGGGTCGGCTAGATCCTCGCCCCAGGTTCGCGCAGGGGTTACGCCTGTCCTTCATCCCAAAGAGCCTTGGAACCGTTTTGCTTGCTCCCCATCTGACGGCCAAATGGATCACCGGGAAAATTTATCTGCGCAATTCGCTTACGATGGAATGAGACTGGGCGCAGCCGAGCGGTCCGCGTACGAGACATGGGATAGAGCGGACCGGCCGAGTTGGAAAGACCTGATACTGAGCGCTCGCCTGAACGCGATTGACAGTTTCGCTTGGAATGTCGATGTCGGAGAAAGTACCTCTTCAACTTTTGTTTATGATGGTGTTCCTCTGGCGGAAGGGGAACGGCATGCCTACGAGGAATGGGTGGAGCCGGGACAGCCCAGTTGGCAACAACTCGTTGTGAACGCGCGTATTGAAGAGCTAAACACCTCTGCTGCAATTCCGAATGAGTGTAGTCCCCTTCAAGAGGAATTCCGATCGGAGGCGCCTAAGCGTAAGCGGACAAGCTCCATTGGTCAAAAGAACGGTTTCCCTGAACCATTCGAATTTGATGGGATGAGACTCGGCTCGCCTGAGCGCGAAGCATATGAGAATTGGAGTAAACCGCAACCGCCATCCTGGAAAGACCTGATAGTTGACGCCCGTCTTGACGCAATCGACACCTCCACCTGGCTCAACGAATCAAATGACACCTCGGTCTTCGAGTACGAAGGCGTCCCGCTTGGGGAGGGGGAACGCCTAGCATATGAAAAATGGCTCGAGCCCGCGCAACCAGGATGGGAAGACCTGGTTGTGGACGCACGCGTTGCGGAATTGCACCAGTCTGCTCCGACGTGGTGCGAACACCAACCAGGCAACGACGTTTCTTCCAACGAGTCCGGGCGCATCTCGGGCGTCCCAATTAACGCCGAGCAGGTGTCGCGTGCGTTCTTCGTGTACGATGGAGTGGCGCTCGGAGCAGCCGAGCGCGCTGCGCATGATCGTTGGAGCAGGCCGGACCGGCCCACCTGGGAAGATCTTATCATAGTCGCGCGCCAAGCTGCTATCGAAGGCGGTGCCGTTTCGAATGGGATGATCGGGAAGACATCTTCCTCAGTCTTTTTATACGAGGGAATGTTGCTTGGGGATGCGGAGCGTCAGGCGTACGGACGGTGGAGGCAGCTAGCCCAGCCGCGGTGGCAAAATCTGGTGGTGAACGCGCGCCTGGCAGAGCTCGACCCGGCGGCCTGGATTCCCGATGAACATGATCCGTCTGAGGATGGCGGGGCGACTGGTCTTCTGTCGCAAGCAAGCACGACCAATAAGTCCCGCCTCAGTTTAGGTGATCAACCGGAAGCGCGCTCGCCTAGTCTCGCACGTGAGCCAGCACAACAGCCGACTCACGTGCAAAACCTGACGTGCGCACAATTGGAAGCAAGACGTGCTCTATATTTCGGGCCCTCTGGGAGGGATGCAGACCAAACCGCCAGCATCGCCGACAGTAATCGCCTCGACGAGGTAAGCAAAGTTAAACGGCTGGGTGCCAAGAGCCGTCGAGGCGCTAAAGCAACGGCCTATGACGTAATTTCAAGTGCGGAAAGACTGTCGTCTCACGAGGGTTGTTTGACGGTTCAGTCCACTCAGCCAGAAAAAGCCGCTTGCTCGAGAAGCGACAATATCGGCACTTATGGAAGTCGAAAAAACGAACGAGCTCGGCTTGCGACCGAGACCGGGAAATACGAGTCGGAGCATATTTTCGGGTTCAAGGTTGTCCACGATACCCTGCGCTCGACCAAAGAGGGCCGGCGGCTGGAAAGGCCTATGCCCGCCTATCTCGAATGCAAGGAACTTCATCGACAACATGTTGGTACGGGAAGGGGGCGGACCCGACTGGTGGGGCGCGGCTGGCCAGATGACGCAAGTTACCGCTCGGATCAAAGGGCAACTCTATCGGACCCTGTTGCGTCCACGGAAGGTGCAACGGCGTCAAACGGGTATCAATTAAACCAGCTAGGCTACGCACACCAGCTCGCTAACGACGGGCTGCAGAGCGAAACGCCAGATGGGGTTATCATGCCGCTTCAGGTCGCGACTACTAGCTACAACTATACGGTAAGCCGCGATCCGGTACTTTCTCCGCCCAGTAAAGAGCAAGCTCCGGAATTGTTGCACCTTGGGCCACGTGGCCAGACAGAAGCTGTACTCGCTCGCGAAACAGCATTGACAGGAAGATGGCCAACACGCGAGCGTGAGCAGCAAGTCTATCGAGAGTTTTTAGCCCTTTATGACGTCAAGAAGGACCTGGAGGCCAAGACACTTGGGTTGCGGAAGAAAAAAGCTGCGCTTGTTTCCGCGTTGAACCGGACTGCCGCCTCAATAGGCACTTCACCCTTGAAAGCCCAATCGTCGAGCGCAGAAGTTGAAAAAGCAACTCACGAGTTTGATGAACGACGGGTTTATGATCCGCGCGATCGCGGTCGGGACAAAGCATTACAACGGTGACAAAGCTGGAGATGACCATCGTTAGCGGACTTTGTATCGATGCTTAAAAATGATGGTTCAGCATTTGAACCGCAGGCTGTACTGCTACTCTTTGAAATCCCCCGCAAAAAACGCGCCGTAGTGCAATCGATCGCCAGGGCCTGAATTTCAGTTGAAACACGATGTCCATTCAACGCCTTAAGCGCAGGTGTTAGACTTCGCATATCCTTGATCCGCGTTGGAGTGTGAGTTATGCTCGAAGACGGCCAGAAAATGCAGGAACGCGAGCTTTCGGTCCTCGGTGGTGATAAGACCGAAAGTGCAGCCACCTTACCGAATGACATTTTGGTGGAAGTTGCCAAACATCTGCCGACCGACGATCCAGTCGAAACGGCAGCCAACCTCACAAGCTTTAAACTTGCGAGCCCGTCGGTTCGGGCATCGGTCGATCAGAGCGATGTCGGAACGTTCCACCGAAGCGTAAATCGACTGGGTGCCTCAAGCAAGGCATTGTATGACCTGGCTGTACCCCGGAACGGCTTTGCCGAGTATCCGAACTATCCGGAACCGGACCCTGCTGGCGAGTTTGCGCTGGCGAGCCAGCGCATCAGGACAATTGGTCCAACTTTGAAGTTCCAATCGCCCGCCAGGAAAACAGCGATCGTCAATCACATTCTCAATATGTCGGAAGGCGGTGAGCAGGCGGAGGCGATTATGTCGATGACGTCCCATTTGAGTGACCTCGAGAGGGCCGACAAGAGACGCCTTATCGACAGAGCAATTGAATACTTCAAGGTAGACGGGCCTATCAACTACGACAGTCGCCATTATGCAGCCTACGCGATTGCAGCGGCGCACAACCAGTTGGAACTCGAACACAAGTCACAAATCTTCGATGCAATGGCGAAGAGACCCCAGCTTGCGAGACTCTACGCCGACGAACGCATCCATGCGCAGGAGCATTTGGGGCTTGCGTCGACATCCGAAGGTCCGCACGAGCGGAGCAATAAACAACTGGCCACGGACATTCTTCAGATCGAACAAAAAATCCGCACTGAGCTCCTTCCCGAAACTCTCAGTGCTCACGACCAGATGGTAAAAGCGGAAGGAATCGCTGGATCGATTGAGAAGGCTTACCGCGATGCTCGCGCGAACTTAACCCGGGCACCGCGAGGGAGGTCAAATTCTGATCTCAGCCGGTAGAACTTGGTCTGAATATTCGATTATTTCTCCGACGAAAGCACTTGGTTGACGAGCGAATTTTTAAACGAGCATCGATAAAGCGTGCACAGGGAAGGCCCACCTAATGGTCAGTATAAATAAAAAAGCCCCGCAGAAATCTTCTACAGCGACCACGCGCAATTCTGATGAACGCCTGGTTGATCAGTTAGGGCAGGCGTACCTTGTGGAACGCGAGGCGCAGGAAAGGCGCGCGCGACTTGAAGCGCCGCCGGCGTTGAAAAAATATGCCTCGAAACTGCAACTCCTCAATAAGCTCGATGCAGATTTCCGTGGTGTGATCGCCCACAAGCCGTTTCGCAGCGAGCAACTGCGGGTCGATAGCAATGGAGAATTGACCCATAGTCGGGGTCTCATAAAAAAGAAGAAGAAGGTTTTCATTCGAGATCAAACAACTGGCTCCCTTCGGCTTATTCACTACGAGAGGTCTGACTGGAATAGTGTCCGTCGCTATGACTACGACCAGAACGGCGTGTTGAGCGAGAAACATATCAAAAGCAAAGCCGGTGCCTTCGAAGAAAAATGGGAGCGGGACGAAAACGGTGAACTGATGCGCACCCGATACATCGATCGGCGCAGACTTACTGGACGGGCGTTGCATCCCATTTCCGAGGAAATCGGACGTCCTTATGAGAGTGGCCTGGAGAAGAGGCTTTATCGCGTTTTAACGCGTCGGGAGGGCTCCCAACAAAAGACTTTCGAACGCGATGACAAGGGTAATCTGGAGCTCATTGCAAGCAAACGGATGGGCTATTCGATGTCTTCACAAAAGGCACCGGATCGACAAACATCTAGAACAAGTATCCGCAAGCTTGGCGGAGCTTTCAGTGAATCATATAGATCCCGGCTGGATAAGGACGGCCACGAGTTAGGTCGGGATGTCTCCGCACATCGAAGCCTCCTCAACAAGCGTTCAGCCGTCTACGATGACGCTACAGGGGAGCTAAAGAGCAGCAAGCACACGTTTGGGAAGATATACAAAGCGGAAGCGACATACCTGAACGCCGAAATCAAAGAGGTCTCCAAAAAAATCCTCGGAGTTACGGTCGGTAAAGAATTGAAGACATTAAGTGGACGCGAACTCGAGGCTCAAGTATTACGTGCCGCGGAACGTGCCCTCCATAAACAGGCCTGGCAGCACCCTTCAGCTAACCCCTCGCGGTCGCAGCGGGAAAATACCAACAGTCATCTTGGAAACGAACTTGATGGGCCGCTCGAATCGGATATGACCGTCGTCCATCAAGCCGGATCCGGGTTCGTCGGCGACGATCGCCACGTTCATGATGGCGGTGGATCCAGGTTGAATGAATTGCACGAATCGCGATCGTCGAATGATAGGGAAAAGCTTAGTTCGCCGAGAGCCGAAATTTGCGACCGCTCGATGAATCGGGATCGCACCGGCTCAGGTACTTTGTCGCGATGATAGCTAAACTAGGGGGGCACACACCGAGTTGTCAAGTCGCCCCCCGGCAAATGAGCTCATCCCTGCTGCCATATTCCCAAACTACCAACGTTTCGCGTCAAAATGATCACTGAGAAATCCGTGCCATCCCCGAAAATAACTGCCACGAGTGTCTCATCGAAGCCCACCTGCCGTGTCGTGCGGCCCGGCAGCACCTATGCCGGAAAACAGGGTCTCAATTATTTCGAAGGGATTGCGGCCGAGACAGTGGGCTCGACGGGGATCTGCATGCATCTTTTAACCATACCGCCGGGCGCCCGCGCCAAGGCGCATTTGCACGCCTCGCATGAGACAGCGATCTATGCGATTTCCGGAGAGACGCATTGCTGGTTCGGCGACCAGCTGGAAGAACACGTCATCGTTCGCGAAGATGAGATGTTCTATATTCCGGCTGGCGTTCCGCATCTTCCCGCCAATCTCAGCGACCGGCCGGCGACAGCGGTCATCGCCCGCACCGACCCGAAGGAGCAGGAAAGCGTCGTCCTGTTGCCGGATTTGGAGGGGTATGTGCCGCGTTGAACGCCACCCGGCGGACCCAACCTGGTGCAATGCTACGAGTCAGTTTACTGTAGGGTAAGCATCCGGTGAAGGCCGCAGGTTAGGCTGCTTTAGCTTTCAATCCGTGCGGCTGCCAATTCCACGGAAGCAATTGCTCGAGCTTACTGATTGGCGTGTCGGCGATGCGGGCCAGGAGGTCAGCAAGCCAAGCCTGCGGATCGACGTCGTTGAGCTTGGCACTTTATGCCGACCGGCGAACTATGCCTATTAATCAAGTTTTTTCCAACGTTTCCGGCAGCATAGCGGTCGCCCAGTCGGCATAGCTTAGGGTCTCTCCGTCGCAATTGACGCGAAGGAGAGGACACATGAACACAACTGACTATTTGAATCGCAGCGCCCTATATCGGAAGCTGCTCCACGGTCCGTATCGGGAGTTTGCGCGTGTTTACGCCGCCAGCATGTCGAAAGAAGGCTTGGGTCGGCAATGCACGTGGCGCTCGCTGAGCCTGTTTCGAGACCTGATGGACTGGCATGTTGGCAATGGATATGCCCCGCAGGATTTGAGCGAAGCTTATGTCGATCGTTTTCTTGAGCATCGCTTCAAACACTGGAGTCCCGATACGGGCGACCGATCGGCACTCCGACGCGTGCTTTCAGCGTTACGGGAAGAGGGCTTAATACCAGGTGCGCTTCCGGTTGAGCGCACTGAGCACGAGCAGATCGTCGATGTATTCGGGGCATATCTCTCGAATGAGAGAGGGCTCGCCGCCTCGACGGTGGGGAGCTACAAGCTTCTGTCACTTCGATTTCTGCGGGAGGTCTGTCCTGCCGGCGCGAATGGGTTTGCAGCGCTCACCCCGGAGATTGTCATCGGGTATGTCGAACGACATGCGCTCGATGGCTCCGCCGACAGCGGCAAGGCAATGTGCGGAGTCGTGCGTGCCTTACTGCGCTACTTGCATTTGAAGGGCTTCATTTCGACGGCGTTGGCCGATTGCGTGCCATCCATCCGCCGCTGGCGACTTGCCGGCCTTCCAACCTTCCTGCCGCCAGAGAAGGTCCAGAAGGTTCTCGATGCCTGTGACCGGACGACGGCAATGGGACATCGGGACTATGCGGTTCTGATGATCTTGGCCAAGCTCGGTTTGCGCGCTAGCGAAGTTGCTACCCTCAATCTCGATGATATCGACTGGCAGTCGGGCACGATTCTCGTACACGGAAAGGGACGGCGGCAAGCGACTATGCCGCTGCGTCACGACGTCGGAACAGCTATCGTGGCTTATATCCGGCATGGGCGTCCCGCTTCGGCGTGTCGGCGAGTTTTCTTGCGAACACTTGCGCCGCACGTGGGCTTTGCCTCCGGCTGCGCCATCACGATGATCGCGAAGCAGGCACTCGAGCGGGCAGGCATTGATGGCTATGCCCATCACGGCGCCCATCTTTTCCGCCACAGCCTCGCGACCGACCTTTTACGGTCGGGTGCCAGCTTTGCCGAGATCGGCCAACTGCTCCGTCATCGAAGCATCGACAGCACAAGGATCTATGCCAAGCTCGATGTTGACAAGCTGCGTGGACTGAGCCTGCCCTGGCCGGGAGGTGTCCAATGAGCCGGCTTCGCACTGCCCTCAACCGCTATGTCGGCATGCGCCAAGGGCTGGGATACAAATATGATGGGCCGGCACGACGGTTGTCGGCATTCGTCACCTTCATGGAAGCCCGCGGCGCCGAGACCATCACGTCGGACCTGGCAATGCAGTGGGTGACGTCGATGGGCCGACAGCCGAGTTGGTCCATCCGCCTGGCTGATGTGCGCTGCTTTGCCCAGCACCTCAGTCATTTCGATCTTCTGACGGAAGTGCCACCGAGCGACGCAGTGCCGCCGGCACGGCGGACAAAGCCCTACATCTATAGCGACATTGAGATTCAGGCGCTGCTGGCGGCAGCACTGTCGCTGCCGCCAGCCAACGCCCTTCGACGCTGGACGTATCACTGCCTGTTCGGACTGATAGCGGTCGCCGGACTGCGCCATTCTGAAGCGCTCGGCCTGCTCCGGGCCGACGTCGATCTCGAGCAGGGCGTCCTCACTATCCGAGAGACAAAGTTCGGCAAGTCACGGCTGGTGCCGCTGCATGCCACGACAATCGCTGTCCTTACAAACTATGCTGCCCGACGCGATGCACACCTTGGCACGCCGCGCAGTCCCTATTTCTTCGTCGCCGAACAGGGCGGCAGATTGCTGCATCAATACGTGCACCGGGTGTTCTGGCGACTATCCCGGCAAATTGGTTTACGGCAGGAGGGGGATCGCGGTGGCCCGCGGGTTCACGATCTTCGTCACCGTTTCGCCGTCCAAACCCTGATCAACTGGCATCGCGCTGGCGAAGATGTGGAACGCGAGCTGCCGGTACTCTCGACCTTCCTCGGCCATGCCAATGTTCGCGACACCTACTGGTATCTGTCCGCCGCGCCGGAGCTGATGAATCATGCCGTTCGGCGATTGGATAAGCGGTGGGAGGTTCGGTCATGAGACGAACGAACGACTTAGCCGTGCTGATCGAGCGGTGGTTCACAGATCGGCTCATGAAGCATCGAGGTGTAAGTTCCAACACCATTGCCTCCTATCGAGACACGTTCAGGCTCCTGTTTGCGTTCGCGCAGGCGCGCCTTGGGAGGTCCCCATCTCAATTGACACTGCGGGATTTGGACGCTCCGTTCATCGGCGCATTCCTGGAAGTCCTCGAGACGCAGAGAGCCGCCTCGGTGAGGACCCGGAATCTCCGCCTCACAGCCATTCGATCTTTCTTCCGATATGCGGCGTTCGAGGAGCCGGCACATAGCGCCCACATCCAGCGCGTGCTCGCGATCCCCAGCAAGCGATGCGACAAGCGGCAGCTTCAGTTCCTAACCAGGCCCGAGATTGAATCGATCCTGGACTGCACGGATCGAAGCACGTGGCTGGGACGCCGCGATTACACTCTGCTATTGCTGGCCGCGCAAACGGGGCTGCGGGTTTCGGAAGTCATCGACCTCGACCGAGACTCGGTAATGCTCGGCCGCGGTGCGCATGTGCAATGCGTCGGTAAGGGCCGCAAAGAGCGAAGTACGCCGCTCACAAAGGTTGCACAGGAAGCCCTCCGGCGTTGGCTCAAGGAACCAGGGAAGCGAGGCGCAACGGCTCTCTTTCCGAATATGCACGGTGGCAGGCTCAGCGCCGACGGCGTGCAGGCACTGCTGAACAAATATGTCGCCAAAGCGCGCGAGCACTGCGTCTCCCTCCGCTCGAAGCGGGTGTCGCCCCACGTCTTGCGGCACAGCGCTGCCATGGAGCTACTACAGGCGGGCGTCGACTGCTCGGTCATTGCCCTGTGGCTGGGCCATGAGGCGATGGAAACGACGCTGACCTATCTTCATGCACATCTTGAACTGAAGGAATCGACACTCGCAAAGCTGAAGCCGTACGAACGCGCCAAGGCCGAGCGATTTCGACCAAACGACCGGCTTCTGGAATTCCTGAACGCCCTCTGAGCATGAGAACTATGCCGAGTGCCAACGACGGGTCTTCGACCAAAACGGCAAGAGAAGCGCGTTTCAACTGGTAAGTTGGAAGAGGTGCTCGGCATAGTTCGCCGGTCGGCATAAACCGCCTTATGCCGCGCGCGGCATAATGCTGTCATGATCAGTGTCGCCATGAAGGCGGCGCGATCGGCACCTCGATCCGATCCGGCGAAGAGCCATGACTTCCTCCCGAGAGCAAAGCCTCTCAGCGCTCGTTCGGCCGCGTTGTTCGTGAGACAAATCCTGCCCTCGTCGAGGAAAGACGTGAAGCCGTTCCAGCGCTTCAGCATGTAGTCGATCGGCTCGGCGACTGGAGAACTGCGCGACAGTTTTGCCCGTTCGGTTTGAAGCCAGCAGTGCAGTTCGCCGACAAGCGGCAGGCTGTCCTTGCGACGGCGCTCCAGGCGTTCCGCTGCGGCAAGCCCGTTGATCTGCCGCTCGATGTCGAACAGGGCATCGATCCGTTTGACGGCCTCCAACGCCATAGGCGAGATCGGTGCGGCGCGGCTGCCGCGTTTGGCATTCGTGGCGATGTCGGCCAGCACGAAGAACTTGCGCCTCGCGTGCGACCAGCAGAGCGCCTGCGTCAGCGGCCCCGGATCGCGGTCTACCTTGAACAGCGGATTGTAGCCGCCAATATGTTCTGCCGAACATATCGGGGGCTATGTTGCGGCCGTCCATATGTGGCCCTGCTGACCTATACCCTTTGTCAACTGAGTATTTGGGCCCGATTTGACGCAACATAAATCGCAAGTTTGGCAGCCGGACCTTTTCTCGTTTGGAGGTTCGACATGGATCACCCTTCCTTTTCCGACCAAGCCGCTGATGCCCTATTTACCGAAGTGCCATTTGCTGACGAGCGGAACCGCTATTTGCATCACTGCGCCACACTCGGAGCGAGACCCGAAGTTCTCAGGGTCAAACGCAACGAACTCCTGTGGATCGCGCGACATCTCGGTCCAGAGGCTGCGGCCGGCGTCGGCATGGCGGAGTTGTTGCCGATCGCGCAGGCTCGGCAGAATGTTCACGGTGCGGCTACCGCTGCACGTCGGGTCGTCGATATCGGGCGCCCCTGGCTGAAGTTCCTTGGCTGGTGGCGTGAGCCCACTGTCATATTGTCGTACCAGGCGCAACTCGACCGGTATGTTGGCTGGATGCGCGACGAACGCGGATTGACACCGTCGACGGTGGAACAATGGGGGCGCATAGCCGGCAGATTCTTGCTGTGGTGCGAACAGTCGAGCCACCGGCTCAAGGATTTGAAGGCAGAAGACATCGACAACTATATAGCGACCCAAGGGGCCGGACGCTGGGGTCGTGTCTCGATTGCATACATCGTCTCAGCCTTGCGCGGATTTCTTCGATATGCGGCAAAAGAGGCTTGGTGCTCAGACCGCCTGGTGTCGTCAATATCGCGGCCTCGGCTCTATCGACAAGAATCTCTGCCATATGCCCCAGACTGGTCGGACGTCCAAAAGATGTTGGCTGATGTCGATACCGACCGGCCCCGCGATATCCGAGACCGCGCGATCCTAATGTTGCTGGCGGTATATGGTATGCGGCGCGGCGAAGTAGCCGCGCTGCGGCTCGACCAAATCGACTGGGCGGGGCGAACGCTTCGGCTTTTCCGCTTAAAGCGCCGACAAGCCCAGATCTATCCGCTGGTGCCCTCCGTTGCGGAAGCATTGGCACGCTACGTGGACAGAGTCCGCCCGCCGTCGTCGTGCCGAGAGGTTTTCCTCCGGATGCAGGCGCCTCGACATCCCTTAGGGGCCTCCAGCATTTATAGCGTCGCCAATCGGCGATTTGTTGCGCTCAACTTTATGGACCGCCTCTTAAGGGCGGTGGAGCGTCGTGACCGGAAGAAGTTGACCGACGTGCAAGCCGTCAGCGGTTGCGCAAACGACGATGATATCCGTCTCCAGCGCAGTGTCTTGGCCCAATGCCTGATTTTATACAGCCGAGTTCAATAAGCGAAGTGGCGCACACTGTCATCAGAACTTTCCTGCCAACCGCCCGAGGTCTCCAAACGAACAAAACCGCCTTACAACGGGCCTTGCTTCAAGATATTACCGAAACGTGCTCCCTCATGAAAAGGTCGCGAATAGGTTGCGGCTATCATCGCTCTTGATCATGGCGCACCTCATAAGCGACCCAAGGCAAAGCACGATGTCGCCTTATGTGGGGTGGCAGGATATATTGTGGTGTAAACGAGCTAAGTACAAGAGCTTTGAAGCGATTTTTGAGCACGTTTTTGCTATATTACCAGATGGTGTCCGGGTATGTTTAAAAGTGATTAATACAGCCTATCTAATTACAATTTTTATTTAAGATATTAAAATAATAATAATATCCGCGCCTTTAAATAATAAAGGTGAAAATTTTATCGCCAATCGTCGTCGTGCAACAATACGTGAGCCTGCACTTATTTTCCAAATTATATAAATAGGAAATACAAGCAGATTGGAGCAATTAGAAAGGGCGCCAATAATATTCACTACTAACATTTTATAAAAAGAACAAATACATCTGTCGACTATGCCGTACGAGTTGGTCGGGCAAAGCGGAGACTCGCCACAAGTTGAAGTCGTGAGAGGCGATGGGCACATCGTCAGAGCTGAGTGCGGCATCGAGCTCGGAAAGATTGCGCCTGCCTATCTCTCCGAGAGCAGCGAGCAACGACGTTTCAGTGCATTCCTGTACTCGCTTTCCGAGATTGTACATGCCTCTGTGTTCGATGACTTGAAGAGGCAGAGTCTCTTCAAGACGTTCAAGGAGGTTCGGTACCGAGTGCCGGGCGAGACCTCATCCGCCGTGACACCATTTGGGAGATCCCATTCGAGCTTCCACTCGGGCCAACATGTGCCTTTCACGGGGAACGGTTTGCGCTGGCAAAGGATATCGTTTTCCATCGGTTTCGGAAGGCTGCCAGATAAATATGAGCTTTTCTAAAAAGGATTCTTGTAATAATTAATCCTTATCCGGCGGGAGTCTTAAGTACTTAATGATGTTGAAAGAATTTATATTAAAAATATTCTATTCTGAATTATTGATTAATTAAATAAAGTATATAAAATATAAATAATTTTCGGTGAAAAAGATTCCATAGTTATTTATTCAATAATGCAGTGGCTCATGGAGATATTATATTATTTCTGGCGTTGTGTATTGAAATAGTCGCCGGAGTGGCGGATCATAGACACTAAAATAGAAAAAACTAAGTAACAACTGAAGCAATTATGACTTCTTTCCCTTCCTACGGTGACTATGGATGTAATAGAACAGCGGCAGATCGGAGCGATCACTTGCTCAGATCGGGCAACAACACGCCGAGATCGCCAAGAATTGCAGAGAGAGCATCCTCATTCGGTATGGCGAAGACGTTGGTTCCAGTGGGCTTCGTCTCACGGGTACCGACCCAGAACGCGATACCATTCTCCTTGTTGCCAACAGCGGTCAGCATATCTTTATCGTTTTCGCCGTTGCCGCACGCTATATGTAGGCCGATCTCACGAGGGAGTAGATTGACATAAGCAAAATAGCCTTTGCGCTTGCCTGGCGTTTCCTCGGGCATAACGCAATGACCCTCGGGTACTGCGGTCGCCCGGAAAGTGCGTCCCCAGGAATGATCTACACGCGGAAGAAGCGATGAAAGCAGATCTCCGGCCGATTGGTAACGTGGATGAGAGTCCCACATCTGACAGCCATAGAAATGCTCCATCGGAATGTTGCGGATTTCTGGGTTGCCGCCAAATTCGCTCTCCATAACCGCATGAATGCGGCTCCAGTTGGGCAGGGGAACGGATTCAAAACGTTGACCTTTGAAGATTGTGACCGTTCCGTCATTCCCTTGAAAATCAATACCTGGAATGTCTTTGAAGGGCGAAGCAGCGATTTCGCCGCAGTGGCGAGCGGACGTCAGCAGTAGGTAATGTCCCTTCCGGGCGATCTTGGTCAAATTGTCGATGATATCGATGGCAGGATTAATTTCCCAGCACTGACGGTTTCGATCTTGCTTAAAGGCGGTGCCATCACCATCGAAGGCGAGCAGAACCCGGAGAGAGGGATCCGTAAGACCGCGTGCTACCCGTTCCGCGATATCCGGAATGACCTCAACAAGAGACATATTCAAAGCTGGTGTAAATACGATCTGAATGAAGCCTTAAATGTAACGCAGCGCGGCAAGCATTAGTTGACTTTTTGGTGAGAGAAATAACTCTTAGCAGGGATTAGTTGGCCAGCCATTATCAATGTGGGGCCAGGCTGACAATGTTTGCGTGCAAGGCCGGATTATGTCGATGTAGACCTGCAGACCCGTTGACTTCCTATAAACACCGCCAATCATCCACCTCTCCCTTTCCAAGGTCTTGCCTTTTTTGCCTTGCTACCATGCCAGCCAGCGACGCGATGTGCGCTGCCGCGGTCGCCTTCCCGGAGGGTAACTGGAAGAGAGAACTCGCTGCGCTGCAGATTTTGCATGATCCTGTAGATGTGATTACGGCCGCTGTCGCCAGAGGTCTTAGCGGCATATGTAATGTCGTTGCTGCAATGGATGCCGAAAAAGTGACAGGCCTCGGCGACGTCATTCGGCGGATGCCTGCTCTAAATCACCGAATTGCCGTCGCCGCCGGTGAAACTCCAGTGCGAGACCTCGGAATAGGGTACCAGTGCGCAATCTGCCACCCCGACATAGCAAGTGCTATGTTAGCCACTTCCGACGGGATCAGCCATGCTGTCCGTGAAAAGATCGAGAAAGAAGTTGCTCAGGATATTGGAGAAGGTGCCATCGTATACATCTTCATTCAGCCGAGGATGAGTTCCAGCAACTCTCCGGTTTCTGTCCATTTCACCCTCCAGTTTGCGAGTTCTGGAGCTCTCGTCGAAGCCAGAATGATAGAGAGTTACAATTTTATGAAAGGCGATGGCACAGTGACTGCAGAGAAATTGAAAAGTCATTGGAAGCAGCACGGTATTCGCAGACCAAGTCCACGTCCGCCCAGGTCCAAATTTGAACTTCTTTTCGCTCCGGTCCCCGACAACAGTAAACTTGCCGCCGCCGATTTCACCCATCTCGGCTTGGTCGAGCGGGATAGAGAATTGCTTGGCAGTACGGTCTTCGGAATTGCCGCCAATAAACCTGGGACGGTAGTTTATCAGTGTGACAAGGTTCTGTGTCTGGAAGTGGATGTCGAGTCACACCGCGCGTTGGAGGTGCTTCACCGCCTTGGGGAGCAGGTATATAGGGCTGGTTGGGGCACGAGTTTCGGTCTTCACACAGGCCCTTCATCTTGTCTTAATCTTTCCGCTGCTGCACTCGCCACCTTTTTCAAACGGACTGATCTTTGTTCCGTCCCGCTGAGTGATGTTTTTTGTCTCTTCTGCGACCATGCCAGCCGTTGCTACGCCGCCAAAGAAGACGGACTTCCACTCACCGCCTTCTCCCTCGAAAATGAAAGTCAGTTTGAACTCGTCGACCCCCAGGTTGTCAGAAAATACGTTCTCGGTCTTTTCGACGCCCCGACAATGGTTGAGCCCCGCGATATCAGCAGAGCGAGCTTCTGCAGCCAATATATAACTTTCCGGGAACCACATCCCTGTAAGGAGTTCAATGAAATTGGTGTTCTGATCCTCGATGCTGCTGCTAAAATGCTCGAAAGTTATGCCGAATTCCTGGAAGACGATGGAAGCGATGATAATGAAATTGCGAGCGTTAAAGATGTATTTGGCTTAATTGATAGGACATTATGAGCACGATACAAAACAGAAGCAGTAACGGAAGTTTCCAATGTGTTTGATATTTGTGTTGCCATTGTATGTTGAATTCCTTTTGTCAATCTTATTGCATGTTCGAAATTGCATAAATTTGGGCCGTAATTTTCCGACTTTTTTGAATTTTCGTTCATCTCTTTAATTGTTGATGTTGTCTAGGGAGACAGCTTTATTGAATTTCAATGACATGTCGCCATTTACGTGTACATCAGAATAAAAAGATAATTCCGGCAAATAGTTTCAATTTATATATATTACATCCAGATTTACATTAACAAAGCATGCCTTCTATAAACAAAAGGAAATTCTATATTCTCTCAATACTCCATATCTACATGATGGATCTTCCCTATAACCGCCCCCGTTTCCCCCCGTTTGCTATCACCGGTCTACCTAGTGCGGCCAAACTGAAACGAGCAATTTCTCGGGCCTTTGTCTGCTATGACCAGTTTTGCGATGAACTCCTACAATATCAGCAAAGGTGGACGGATTGGGTGTTCGACCACGGATTTGCAGAAGCCATAGAAGACATGGCTCTGGTGTTCCAGATTGAACCTTGCCTTCATGGTCCCCGAACAGGCACACTGGAAGTGCTGAGATCTTGTCGCACGAAGGTCTTCATTTATACGTCGTACCGCAGGTTGCGCCACTTTGTTGAGAACCAGTGCATTGCTCAACCTGGCGACGCCGTCCTTGCTTGCATGATCCCGCCCTACGTGAGTGACCTCTCACTGCAGGAAATGTCTCGAGCCCACAATAGTTTTTGTCCAGGCAGTCACACGAGCATTGCAGACGTGCAGTGCTTTATTGCCATCCAACTCAGCAGCCTATTTGTTGAGGAGGGTACATGTGATGTGCATGGGCGAAATGGATTAAAAACAACCTGCCGCTTCTTTCGTCGTCCCGCTGAGTGCTTCAGCCGTTACGACATAGTTGCAATAGGGTCTGTGCTCTTTCACAACGCATTGCATCAGCCAGCGAACTACAATGAGGATCTTTCTTGCTTCGATCTGCGGTACGACTATCAGGTTTTCCTCCATGAGCGCGATGCCAATGATGGTGTGGGGCATTATCCGGAAGGCACACCACTACCTAGTGTCGCCATCGTAGGTGGTGGGCTCTCTGGCCTTGTTGCTGCTGCAGAACTACTTGACGCTGGCGTCAGGGAAATAGCCCTTTTTACCCCAGTAGATGAGGTTCGGAGTTTGGGTGTATCGCCGATGTCAAACGGCGACGCTCGCCAGGTCTTGACGTCATTCGGTGTCATGCCCATCTCCGGCAACCAAGTTTGTCTGTCATACTATCTGGATAAGTTTAGAATTCCGTCCAGCCTTCGTTTTCCTTGTGCCGGCAACGATCACACAGCACTCTACTTCCGGAAAAAACGTTACGAATGGCCGGCTGGACAAGCTCCACCAGGTGAATTCCAGCGGATATCTGCAGGGTGGGAGAAACTACTATACCACGGGTGTGAACGGAACGGCAGGAGGCTGATCGCTCCGATGGATATCTTTTCCATGCTGAGAGGTCGGCGTTATGAAGAAGCCTCGGAAGCAAGGCGGGCTTGGCTCAGGGAGTTTGATAATTTCACTTTCCATGCCGCTCTGGTCGAGATCTTCAGCTGCGGTGTCGAGAGTCCTGGTGGGGCGGCATGGCAAACAACTGATTTTGCTGCTTTCGGGATGATGAGATTGGGCGGCGGCCGAGTTTCTTCCTGTTACACCCTACTGTTTTCGACAGTCCTGGACTGGATAATCAATGGGTACGAGGAGGACCAGTATATCTCTGTTGGAGGGGTTCATCTTTTGCAGGCTCTGATGCGCATTGAGATATTCAAGAGAAAAGTAGGATTCCATTTTGACCCCCTGCGTGGACTAGCCAAGGAGGGCGGGAAAGTGAAGGTATGCATGAAAGATGGCCGTTCGCGCGTTTTTGACCAGGTCATCATTGGCGGGCGAGGTGGGCCCGATGCAACTAATATCACTCCGGTTAGCCATGTGACCTGTGTCGGCTATGATATCGAAGCCCCCGCTGGAAACTCGTCTGCTACTGTTAACGCAGCACTTTTCATGATCACAAAGCAAAAATTCTGGCTTGATGACGATATCCCAGCTTTGATCTGGACGGATGGGCTCGTCCGTGAGCTCTGTTGTATTGACATCGAATCGCCATCGGGAGAGGGGCTTGTTATTTTTCATTATGAAATGAACGACTATCTATCCCGCCCGTTCCAGTCCGATGAGAAGAAGAGAAGGTGCTTGGATTTAGTCAGAGAACTTGCTGCTGTCTTTCCTGAATTGGCTTGTCATTTGGTTCCAGTCAACGAAGATTACGAAGAATATGTCTTCGACGGCCACTTGAAGGATGGTTTCAGGGCCTCTTTATGGAGGGAAAATTCTCTTAAAAAATGTCAGTACAGCCAAGATCCGCATATGTATGATTCTCCGTTAATGGAGCATGGGGCAGTTTGCCAGATTGACAGTAAGGACTGCGTAAACGGAGCTTTGTTCGAAGAGCAGGTTAAGACGGGCATCATAACGGCCTGCACCGTCATTCGCAGCACCGGCGGGACACTATCTTCACTCCATCCCCTGGATTGGAATAAAATATATTTTCCTGCTTAAGTATATTAATGTATTAGTGCGTATTAATCCCGTAAGCCTGTAAGCTGCAGTAGCGGCGCTCAACTTAGCTTTCCATGAATAATAATGTTTTTCCTTTATTTTTGATTGAATCCTGCTTAAAAAATATTCTTTGAGTGGGCTTAAAATGACATTAATCAGATTCCAAAAATTTCCATCTGTGACCATTAGCGCCTTGATCGATGACATTAAAGTCTTCACATCTCCAGAGAAATGCCTTCGTGATTGCTTGTCTCCACGTGCTTTCGCATCTTGACAGCTAATAGCGGGCCCCTTGACACACTAGCCGGCCACGCAATTCGAGATATTCCCACTAACCCCAATGAGGTCACTGCATTCGTCATTGGCAGCCGCCCCACTTGCATTCGCCACTGTGCCGTTTGGGGTCCACTAGCCGCTAATTAGGACTGCATATATTTTGGACGAGCTAAGGGGTCACTATCACCTTCGGTTTGAATTTCCTTTTCACAAGACTTTAATGTTGCCAATTGAGCAGGCTGAAAGAAAATCCGCAATCAACGGAGAAAGGTTAACAGCCAAACAAAAAAAGAATGCTTCATCATTGCATAGGGTCTACAACGACCATTACTTTCGGCGGTGGGCCTTCTACTATTTTTTTCTTAGTCTTCGGCCAGCCATTTGTTAACTTCCTATATAAATCGCTTCACCAGAAGAATGAATTATTTAGATCATGCTGTAATGCTTCAATGCTGTAAGTTCTAAATGTTTGTTT
This sequence comes from Agrobacterium sp. ST15.13.013, assembly GCF_027956525.1. Classification (NCBI taxonomy): domain Bacteria; kingdom Pseudomonadati; phylum Pseudomonadota; class Alphaproteobacteria; order Hyphomicrobiales; family Rhizobiaceae; genus Agrobacterium; species Agrobacterium sp. ST15.13.013. The sequence goes on along the minus strand of NZ_JAQKGP010000025.1, from coordinate 8,279 downwards.
CGTTTTGCAAGAAATCTATTTTGCTAACAGCACTTCTTTTATTCTCAGGATGGAACTAGCCGGAATAAACGTTGTCGGAATGGCCCAGACCTTTGGAGAGGCCTCGCTCGTTGTCTCCGACCTATTTCGGCGGGCTAAGGTCAAGAAGAAGAAGGCCAAACGTGTGTCGCCGGGCGATTTCCTCCCTGACCAAATTGCAGAGCTTGATGATCTGAGCGTCACTCCTCTGGCTATAACTTCTCCTGGGCCTCCCGTGATGGTCAATGATCACGGAATTGCCACGAGGGGACGCTTTGTCGCTGGACCGGAATATTCAGACCTACGGGGTTAATACGCAGTTCTAAACAAACCTACGGGATTAATACGCACGTGGCTCTATAATTTCGATTCATCTCGCCGCCGGAGATGATGTCGGCTATTTTCTCGTTGGTACAATAAGTTGCGAGCCACCGTGCGATTGTTTTTAATTTTCTATATAGTACTTTAACGTCTCTCTATGGCGATTTGTAATGTTTGGAATATTATTGTCTGTTAAGGCGCCTTTGTAACAATATCAATGTAAAAGCATTATCAGTATTGTGTGAGATCTCTATAAATATCGAAATGATTTGCCTATTTTCTGAAAATTGGCGGCAGAAATAATGCTGTAATAATTTATTTCAACACAAGTAAAATACATCGTGGCGTACGCTACACAACTCCTAACAGGAGCATAGGGGCTACGCCGGAAAACATAGAAATCCTACCAAACTTATAGTTAAAGGTGGCCTGCAGGGGACCTCAAGTCGCCGAGGTTTCTTTCTTCAGATTTACTATAGCAGGCTTCATATCACCCTCTTCACGTTTCTGGTTGGGTCCCGAGAGCCGCAGGGTGAGGTCTGGCTCCGGTGACGGTACCGCCGGTCGTGGCATCACGCCAGCATTTTTGGTGAACTGTGTGATGCCGCAAGCAATGACGTCATAGGAGCGGTTTCCAGTGCCTTGCCGCACGAAGAAGGTGCAGGCTACCTCCCTGCCGTACACATTTGTCACTTTTAACTCCAGCAGGTGAATGAACAAGGTACTTGCAAAAATGGCGATAAAACCTTCCAGATCAGGTTCTTCCACGCGGCGGTGCGGCCAAGCAATGTTGTGAGCACGGACCATCTCCTGGAGGGCGAGGTCGCTACGATAGGGTTGCATCGTGGTCGCCAGCACGGCCTCTAATCCAAACGTGATGGATTTTTCCTCCAGTACTTTCTGCATCTTCTCGCGAGATAGATAGACAAATACATGTCGGTCGTTTTCTCTGGCCAAATCCGGTTGATCGACAAGCATGGGGGGATGATAACATACTTTGTTTTTTAGAAGATGGGCCAGTTGTTTAAGTATGACCACCGGCGGACGGTTTTCCTCCAAATCAAGCACGCCTTGGGCCCACCTTTTCTGGAAATCCATGAGAGTTTTGCTATAGACTTGGCTATAGATTAAAAATGCAAATTGGATCTCATTGAACAAGTTAAGCTGGTTCCAGGCTTTTGTGAGATCTCGTGGTTGAAAGCGTTGAAGGAATAGTAATCGAGGAGGCATTGTGATGTGAGGTTGGGGATAACTGTGGAATAACGGCAAGTTCAGTGCCATTTAAAGTACGCCGCCGGCAAGTGGCATCAATCAGCCACAGTTTCCGGTCGGGAAAGCCAGAGGCAATCTGGCAATAATCACCATCGCATCAAAATCGATGCTCGGACATGGCGGCCTTAAAACCTGGATCAAGCGAAAAATAATGCCTGCTTGATTGGTCACGAGGTCATAGTAGTGGGCTAGCATTTTTGTCTTTTTTGTTTGGCTTTAGTGAAAGTGTATCTAAAAGATACCTGAAATGGGGAGGGGTGGGGTAGAGCTTAAAGTTTGCCGAATATTGGGTTTCGTGAAAGCTGCACGGGCAACTTGTTGATGGTTGCACTCTCGATGCTATTTATAATTAAGATGTAATTATTGCCGCTACGTGTAGTTATTGCCGATAATATCATAAATTCTATTGATGTATGTGGTATATTTTGAAATTGCATATGTCTGCTCATACAAATAATTTATTTCAATTACGCAATTACTCTTATGCCAATAAAATGTGGATTATATAGCAAGTGTAATCTTAAATACAATTTGGACCTATACGACTTAATATTGCCACGCCAGGCAACCAGTCCATTCGGATCTTGCTATAAGTGCCATACTGATACAAGTTTTAGATTTGAAGCCCATCAATCGTTTTAGAGCCCAAAAATCAAAATGGGCCGAAATAGCATTTATCTAAAAGAAGGAATCGTGGCTAGTTAAGTGCTTTGAATGAGATCCCATGGAAAAGCGACACCTGTGTGGTGCAGACAGGCCTAACGTGGTGCACAGGTTGAAAAAGTAGTGCCTTTTCGCAGCATAAATAAAGGTAGGCGCGTGCGACCATAATTAAAGGAAAAAGAAAGATGCTATTGACGATGTGACACCATTATTGGACAGCAGAACCTATTCCCACTCGTGCTTTTGCAAAGATGCAAAACCCTTAAAGGCCATTTTAAGTACAGACACGTGCCGGTCTATAATTATTTTACAAATGTGAGACGTGGAACATCGATAGTCGTATAATTTATGAATATTGGGTTTTGCAGCTATACCTAACTGATATTCAACTCATATAAGCAAAAGCATCTATAAAGGGAATGGTGCTTCCAGTTCTGGGTGCACGCCACTATTGTTTCCTACTTTGCTAACATGGCGGAATTTGACCTATGTGCTCTCTTTTCCAGTCTTAAGGTAGGCGACGTATCGTCCAGCGATGAGCTAAAGAAACACATCCAGAGCGCCTCAAAGGAGCGGACCCCCCTGACGGAGCCGGGTGAGGGCCAGTCGATGGATGTTGACGAAGAGGGCGGTCGCCAAGACCCTGGGATACTGTACCTCTACGTCGATTGCCCGACGATGATGCGATGCTTTTATGGAGGGTCTTTGCCCTACAATTCCACGCACGGCGCGCTCATCACCAATCTTCCACCATACCAGAAAGATGTAAGTCTCGGTGAGGTGTGCAGGGGGCTTAGGCAGGCATCAGGATTCTTTGGATACGAGGATGTTATCCGGAGCGCCTACTTCGCCGCACTTTCTGTCCCCGGGTACTTCGTCAAGCTGGATGGGCAGATGGAACTAACTTCAACAAAGGGAAAGTCTCTGACCTTCGACCTTTATGCCAGCAACCAGCTCAGGCTCGAACCTGGTGCGTTGGTGAGGCATGGCGAATGCAAATTTGGAATGGAGTGATGGCAGTAGCTGTTCTGACGGTGCCCAGAGGCTGGAGGTGGTACCTGTTTCACGCTAGAAATATAAATGTAATAAACTCATGGATCTGGTTGATGTAACCTGCGCCATGGATGCACTTGTTCTTTTTTGGTTCCGATGGATGGGTTGTTTGCTTGAAATGAAACCTGCCTGTTCGAAATTTGGTTATCACTTTTTCCATTTATGTTTTTAATTATTTGTGTATTAAAGAAAATAGTTCACATAGCCGCAATATATGACCGAAGCTGGCCCGCAATGCCGCAATAGATGATTAATTTGTCAAACTTAGCTATCAATATCTCGATAGAAGTGCCCACATGTTTAAACTAGGCAAACTCGTTCTCCTTGAAAACTGATAATAAAGACAAGAAAATTAGCCCACTCTAAAAAGTCACATAGCAAATTCAACATAAAGAAACCAGAAGTCAGAGGAAAGACTTTTAATCCTTGATTATTTGAACGAAATAGCCGCAATACGCCAAAGTGTCGCCTTCATGATTGTTCAATAATTTCTGTAGCAAATGGAAAACGTTTTACAAACAATGTGGCCTTGGAGTAATAATCGGAAGAAAAGTTCATAAGTCAGATAATTTGCGTTGCTGACACTAGTGACCAAGCACCTTTAAATACCTCTGCTTCCCATGCATTTTTCCAAGTTAACCTAAAGTGGCAGTTGAATGGCTCGTTATTTCGGTGGTAGCTCTCAACGGCTTCATGTCGATGATTTTCGTTTGATCAAGGAGCCCACTCGACTGAAGGCTCAGCTTGTTAATGTGGTGGAAACCTACAAGGCTGCACAAACAGAGACGTTAAAGTACTATATACCATCTGCAACTGAGCGTGTGGCTCATATGGAGGCAGTCCATGTCAACAATGCAGAAATGGGGCTGCATCCGGCCGGGTTCAAGTATCCTCTGTCCTTCGTCTTTACCTCCCTGGCCGTGGCTAAAGCCTGCAAGGAGAACAAGCATCTCGTGTGCGAGGAGCATTTGGAGGGAGATCTGATATCGTGCGTCGTTCCTCCCTATCAGACAAATGTCTCACTCGCTGCTTTAAGGGAGATCCACAATTCCATTTCGGGAGGAGGGTACCGGAATCCAACAGACATGGATTATTTTGTGGCGATCTTGCCAGATGAAAATTTCGACTATCAGAGCTGTGAAATTGTCACCAAAAATGGCGGCGAAGGCCTTTGCAAGATTTATAGCAGACAACTGGAGGGGCCCTTAGCTTATGAGGCCATACTGGCAATTGGCAAGGTCCTGTTGGAATAGGCAGTGCACCGCTGATCCAACGGGAGTTTCGATTATATTTCGTATTATCTTACATGACTTAAGATCATGCATGTTTCGCTTGTTCTCCCGTGTGTCGGTTACGTTATTGTGTTAAAATAACGGGATGATGATATCAAGTGCTATTGTAAAATATGTTATATTTTGAATATCTATAATATAAGCGCTGTGTGCGCTCGATGGGTAGTTAAATGATCATGATATATATTTTTGGGTAATCAATCGCATTGCAGTGCCGTGTGCTTATTGAAGTAATATAGTGTTAAAATTATTTATTTAATATCTGATAACATATCAAAGGGTACAACGTGATAACAAAGACGGTGGATACAGCGTTTATTGGGATATCCGCTGGCCAGTTATACGTAAATAATACAGACAGAGTTTGAGAGAGCACGCAGATTGTAGCCAAGTTGAGTGACTTGCCGGTAGCACCGAAGCTAAGCTCAGGTGTTCCAAATTGACTGGCGTCGAGGTGACGAGCACGACGACCTTGCCGGACAATGCGGTCGCAGGGGGCTCAAGGCGGGTGGCTTGTAACGGACCTTGTGCTTCTTGTTGTAGCTTTCGTTGAGCATAACCATTGGGAAGGTTGCTGAACAACGGTAGCGCACCTTTTTCAAGCGAGGGTGGCAGAAGAACATATTTGCCCGTCGGCAGACGGCGGTGAGCATGACAGCTGCTAAGGGAGTTACTGGAATCGCGTGAGCGGTGAGCATGCCGTCCTGACTATCGGCGCCCAATCAACAGGACATCCTCAACATGTTTTCCAATTCCTTGAAACCTATCTTTATAGCATTGATCTCCAACCGATCTCGATTGAGGCCAAATTTAATATTCAAAAGAGAGTTTAGTGGAAATGGAATATAATCCCGTGGCGGAAGAAGAGCCTTCAAAAATGGCAGTCCACTAGGACAGTCAATAATATCCAAAAAGCATTGAAATTGGGTTGGGCACGAGAGGCTGACGCGGATGCCACTCGATTGCTAATGGAGTGGTTCCTTTTCTAGCATATCGAATCCATCGCTTCACTATATCCTTACCTGATTGGCTGAGCTGCGAGACCACCAATAACTTCCACTAATATCGAAAGTGTGGCTGCTTTGATTATGATGCTTTGTGAGAGGTTCTCTCCCCAATAAAGTCAAGTTGACAGATTCGGATACGCCCGGTTGAGATTTTATTTCATTTTTTATCTATTTCGCATCTCGAAAAGTTCACAGAAATCAACAAGGAGGAGGCCAGGTGTTTAAATAGGTTCCAGCTGCTCTAAAGTGATCAGAAGAGAATTTACAGCTGGAGGCACAAAGCACTAATCCTGCTAAAGCATGAGCATGGCAGATGAGTTGGAGCGTCAATTGGAAGGCATTTCTCTCGTTACAGTCCTGGGTCCGGATGTGAGGGCCGAGCTTGAGGCGGCGCTACGGGACTACCGCGATGATCTCGATGAACTGCCCCCACTTTCGACCGGACACTCAGCATAAGCAGGAAGGCTCAAGCACAGGCTTGAGGATAAGCTTATGTCTAACGAGTTTCGACAGGTTGATCTGATGATCGGTGACGTCCGGCGGCGACGCTGGACAACGGAGCGCAAACTGCAGATCATCGAGGAAAGCTATGCCGCCGGGGAGACCGTTTCCTCCGCGGCGCGGCGACATGGAGTTGCGCCAAATCTTCTGTATCGCTGGCGTAGGCTCCTTAGCGAGGGAGGTGCGGTGGCCGTGGATTCTGACGAGCCAGTGATCGGCAATTCCGAGGTGAAGAAGCTGGAAGATCGAGTGCGCGAGCTTGAGCGCATCCTCGGGCGCAAGACGTTGGAGAACGAGATTCTCCGCGAAGCTCTTTCCAAAGCCCACTCAAAAAAACCGATATCGCGGCCGATCTTGTTGCCGAAGGACGGTTCCCGATGAAGACCGTGGCTGACGTCCTTGGCGTATCGAGGTCCAATCTCGTGGAGCGTCTTAAAGGCAAGTCTAAGCCGCGTGGATCATATCTCAAAGCGGATGATGCCGAGCTGCTGCCTGCCATTCGTAAACTCGTGGATGCTCGGCCGACCTATGGCTATCGGCGGATCGCTGCCCTTCTCAACAGGCAGCGGCGAGCCGCCGATCTGCCCGTCGTCAATCGCAAGCGAGTGCATCGCATCATGGCCAATCACGCCATGATCCTTGAGAAACACACGGCGGTGCGAATTGGTCGTGTCCACGACGGCAAGGTCATGGTGATGCGGTCTAATCTCCGCTGGTGCTCGGACGGGCTTGAGTTCACTTGCTGGAATGGCGAGGTGGTTCGTCTCGCGTTCATTATCGATGCGTTTGACCGGGAAATTATCTCATGGGCAGCCGTCGCCAATGCCGGGATATCCGGCTCCGACATTCGAGACATGATGTTGGAGGCCGTCGAAAAGCGCTTCGGCGCAACCAGCGCCCCGCATGCAATAGAACATCTATCTGATAACGGCAGTGCATATACCGCGAGGGAGACCAGGCTGTTTGCCCAAGCCCTCAACCTGATCCCATGCTTCACGCCCGTGGCCAGCCCACAATCGAACGGCATGTCTGAAGCCTTCGTCAAAACCTTGAAGCGAGACTACATACGCATCTCATCCATTCCGGACGCCGACACAGCTCTCCGGAAGATCGACGGATGGATTGAAGACTATAATGAAATCCATCCACACTCAGCGCTCAAAATGGCCTCCCCAAGGGAGTTCATCAAAGCATTGTCTCAATAGCTGAGCTGTCCGGCGAAATGGGGGGCACTCCACTCGACTTCTGGAAAAGCAACGGTTACGCGGTGGCGGATCTCGATCAATCTGTGACGGTCGACAAGCTTCTTTTTATGTATATGGATGAACCAATAGCAGACTTGTGTGTAAAGAATCGCATCCTCGTTTGCAACAGCAATTCAGTCGCGAAAATTACTTCGCTTCCACCATACCTGCCTGGGGTTACAAGGGCCGAGGCGTTTGAGAAACTTAACTCCATTGTTTGTGGAGGTCCTGCATCTGGATCTCTTCAATCTGCTTGTTGCGACTATTTCGTGGCGTTCCTCCCCAGCAATTGTTTTGAGAAGACCGGTGAGATATCGGTGCGCACAGTGGACGGCGAGTGTGGCCCCTTCGATGTCTTTACCCGGCAGCGTCAGCCAGAGGATCAGAGCGATATGTTTTTTAAGTATGAAGAGATTGTATGTGCTGGAAAGAGTCTATTTTTTTGAAACTAGTGTGTTTTATCTGTGTAACATGTTATGGAGTCTGATCGTATGATGTAATAGCTAAATTTGGTATTAATAATGATTGATCGTTATATAAGAATTGTTATTAACATAATTAAGTTTAGAGTAAAGCAAGAGGGAAATAAATTAAAACACTTTATTCAGTTACAAACAATTATGAAAATACAAACATAATACAAACATAATACAAACGTCGCAGGAGAAAGATGACACCGTAGGATATTTATGAGCCAAGGATAGACTTGCCAGAAGGCGAGATCGTCCTCATAGCTTAGTCGCCTTGGGCGGGCCCTAACTGGTGGGCTCCATCTTGAGAAAAAACAGCTCCTTAGTCAGGAAGGTGGCTTCCAGAACAGCGCGACCAACCTTATAGATATCGTCGGCATACTCCGGCAGGATCTCACCGAGAACCGGTGTCGCAATATCTTCGGTGACTTCACCATA
>NZ_JAQKGP010000024.1:0-73421 GCF_027956525.1 Agrobacterium sp. ST15.13.013 | reverse complement strand
TCACCATCTCGAGAGCGGTCTGTTCAGGAGCAGGTTTCTTCAACATGTCCCAATGAATCATAAACCCCCAGCTCACGCCAGGGGTTTGTCAGCAGTCTGGGGCCGCGTTTAAGCGGCCTTTTCTTTGGTGGCGATCAATTCGCGGGCGTGGCGACGGGCCTCCTTATCCGCTGCGAATACATCTTCAATCGTGGCGGCGGAGCGGCCGTCATGCATGCGGTCCATGACCGTTTCAACGATCTCGGCCATATCGAGAAAACCGATATTGCCCGCAACGAAGGCGTGAAAGGCGGCTTCTTCGGCGGCGTTCAGGGCGGCGCCCTGCAAGCCGCCGCGTTCCAGCGCGGTGCGGGCCAGACGAATCGCCGGGAAACGGGCTTCATCCGGCGCTTCGAAATCGAGCCGCGCGAGTTTTGCGAAATCCAGCCGCTCAACGTTCAGATTGCCGCGTTTCGGATAGGTGAGGGCATAAGAAATAGCGGTGCGCATGTCTGGAGAGCCGAGCTGGGCGATATAGGAGCCGTCGGTGTAGCCCACCATTGAATGGATGATCGACTGCGGATGGACGATCACCTCCACCTGATCGGGCCTGAGATCGAACAGGTATTTCGCCTCGATCATTTCAAGCCCCTTGTTGAACATGGAGGCGCTGCCGATGGAGACCTTCAGCCCCATCGACCAGTTGGGATGGGCGCGGGCGATATCCGCCGTAACATTGGCCATCTCCTCGCGCGACCAGGTGCGGAACGGGCCGCCGGATGCGGTCAGCACGATGCGTTCCACGGCCTGCTTATGGTCGCCCGTCAGGCACTGGAAGATTGCGCTGTGCTCGCTGTCGACCGGGATCAGCCTGCCGCCGCCCTGCTTGACCGTGCGCAGGAAAACATCGCCAGCCGAAACCAGGCATTCCTTGTTGGCGAGCGCTATGTCTGCGCCACGTTGCGCGGCTGTAACAGTAGGTGCAAGGCCGGAGGTTCCGGCAATCGCCGCCATCACCCAGCCGGCATCCGTCGACGCGGCCTCTTCGAGGCCGGATTTGCCCGCCGCAACCTCGATGCCGGTGCCGGCAAGGGCCGATTTCAGCACTTCGTATTTGTCGTCTTCGGCGGTGACCGCCAGCCGCGCGCCGAATTCCCGCGCCTGTTCTGCCAGAAGCGCGACGTTGCCCGCGCCGGTCAAAGCCGTGATCTCGAACGCGTCGCGGCCACCCAGCTGGCGGACGACATCCAGCGTATTGGCGCCGATCGAACCGGTCGAACCCAATATTGTCAGCTTGCGTGGCATGTCACTGGCATTCGTCATTTTCAGTCCGTCGGTCGTTTCCGGTTCGCACCCCTTGGTGCACGTCGTTTTCCCGAAAACGCCATGCACTTTCAGGCAACATTCCTTAGCCTCTACCCGCGAAAACCAGCCATCACAAGGACAAAGCCCAGGCTATTGTTTTTGCGGAAGGCAAAGCCATATGCAAGAAAAACAATGAGAGGATATCGATGCGACGTTTTCTGGTTTCCAGCGGGTGGGTCTTTGCGGCAAGCCTTGTGCTGGTCCTTGCCTTCATTCCTTTTGATCCGCGTCTTTCCGAAAGTGCGCAGGCCCTGCCGGGCGGAGTGGTTTCCTTTAACCGCGCGATTACCGATTTCGGAACCTTCCGCTGGATGCTCTATTCCACCGGCCTTCTGGCGATATTGGCCTATGTCGCCGCACGGGTTTTAAAGGCGCAGACCTACAATGGACGGCTGAGGACGGCATGGCGGCTTCTGGCTTATTTCTTCCTGACGATCGGAACGGCGAGCATTCTCGTCCATACGCTGAAATTCCTGATCGGGCGGGCAAGGCCGGAGCTTCTCCTTGAAATGGGCGCCTATAGCCTCACTCCATTTACCGGCGACAATCTCTATGAAAGTTTCCCCTCAGGCCATTCGACCGCCGCCGGGGTGTTTTTCGGCGCTTTCGCCATGTTGATGCCGCGCTTCCGCTGGGTGTTTCTCCTGCTTGCGCTTGTCATCGGTGTTTCGCGTGTCATCGTCGGCGCACATTATCCAAGCGATGTCGCCGCCGGGCTGTTGCTCGGCATGTGGACGGCCATGGCCTTCGCTTTTATCTTTGCCCGGTCCGAAATGCTGTTCCGGTTCGATGCGCATGGCTGGCCGCAGCCGAAGAATGCAAACCTCCCGACGGCGGATACACGATAAGGACCTCAAGCAGGATGTAAGGGGAAGGTGATGGAGGAAGCGACAAACGCTCCGGAAAATGACGGCAAGTCCGTTCAGCATATCCGTACATCAGTCGCCGTGGCTGGCGGCGGGCCGGCGGGCTTGATGCTTGGCCTGCTGCTTGCGCGCAGCGGTATAGATGTTGTCGTCGTTGAGAAACATGGAGATTTTCTCCGCGATTTTCGCGGCGACACCATCCACCCTTCAACGCTTGAATTGATGGAGCAACTCGGTTTCATCGATGAGTTCCTGAGCCTGCCTCATACGCGCGCGCCAAGACTGAATGCGGTTATCGGCGGCGAGCGTATCACGATCGCGGATTTTTCCCGCCTGCCGGTCCGCCACCGCTTCATCGCCTTTATGCCGCAATGGGATTTTCTCAATTTCATCGTCGGCAAGGCGGGGCAATACGAAAATTTCCGATTGCTGATGAATGCGCCGGTGACCGGACTGATCGAGAGCGGCGAGCATGTCGGGGGTCTCACGGTCAGCACACCTGAAGGCATCATCGAGATCGAAGCCGATCTGGTGGTGGGGGCGGATGGGCGCAACTCCATCGTCCGTGAGGCGGCGGGGTTGGAAGTGCAGCGCTTCGGCATTCCGACGGAGGTGCTGTGGATGCGCCTTTCCAAACAGCCCGACGATCCGACGGAAACCATGGGGCATGCCGGCTCGCGGCAGGGTTTCGTCATGATCAACCGGGGTGATTACTGGCAATGCGGCTATGTGGTGCGAAAGGGATTTTTCGCCGACATAAAGCTGCAGGGAATTGAAGCCTTCAGGGACAGGGTCGCGGAAATCTGCCCTTTCCCACGCGAAAGGCTCGATGAGCTCAAGAGCTGGGACGATGTGCATCTCCTCACCGTCCGTATCGACCGGCTGAAGCGCTGGTGGAAACCGGGTCTGATCTGCATTGGTGACGCGGCCCATGCCATGTCCCCCGTCGGCGGTGTCGGCATTAATCTGGCTATTCAGGATGCGGTTGCGGCGGCCAATATATTGGTGCCGGTGCTCGTATCCGGCCGCGCCGTTACCGACGAGGATCTTGCCGCAATTGAAAAGCGGCGATCCTTCCCGACCAAGGCCACGCAATTTCTGCAGCGCATGATGCGTATCGGCCGCAAGAAGGGACGGGCGGATGCGGAAAAACCGAAAGGACCGCCAGCTTTTGTGCTGGCCATCATGCGGTTTCCGCTCCTTTCCCATCTGACCGGCCGGCTGGTAGGGCTGGGTTTTCGCCGGGAAAAGATCGAGACGATGTGACGCCGCTCAGGCAGTGCCTTCGGCTTCTTTCTCATGTTTCAGCCCGATAACGGCGGATCCGATCAGCCCCGGCTCGATGCGGCAGATGGCGGGCACGACCAGAGGGCGGTCGAAGCGCCTCAGAATGCGGCTCCTTACCACCTCGTCCAGAGCGGCCAGAAGCGCTTTCGAATTCGAAAGCCCGCCGCCGACCGGCACTATGGTTGCGCCGGTAACGTTGATCACCATTGCCAGAGGCGAGGCGAGAATATCGATAAGGACATCGATGGTTCTTGCGGCCTTCGCATCGCCCGCCTGCCAGGCCGCAATGATGTCCTCGCTGGTCATCGCCTGCCGGTGAAGATGCGAATGCAGTTTTTCCATGCCACGGGCGCTGCCGATTGCGTCGACGCAGCCGGTAAGCCCGCAACCGCATTCGAAACGCGGCAGCGAAACCGGCGGATTTCCGGCCAATGTCGCGGCCACCGGCCCATGGCCCCATTCGCCGGCGAAACCGCCGTGGCTGTTGATGAGCTTGCCGTCGATGACAAGGCCGCCGCCGACACCCGTTCCGAGGATGACGCCGAAGACCACGCGATGACCCCGTCCGGAACCGATTTCCGATTCAGCGATCACGAAGCAATCCGCATCGTTCGATACGATGACGGGAAGGTTCAGCGCCTTTTCCAGCTCGTCCTTCAGGACCCTGCCATGGATGCTCTGAATATTGGCGACAGTGGCCTTGCCGGTATCGGGGTCGATGACGCCGGCAATCGACAGCGACACGCAGGCGGGTGTGCCGCCGCTATTGTCGATGATGGATTTCAGTCCGGCGGCGAAGTCTTCGAAACTGGTCTTGGGCGTCGGGATGCGCGGCACGGGCCGAATATCGTCGGGAGCGTAGGCAATCGCGCCCTTGATGGTCGTTCCGCCTATATCGAAACAAACGATCATGATTCAGGCTCCGGAACGGGTGGCATCGTGGATTTTTTCTGCGCCGATCCATGTCGAATGCATCTGAAGGTCGGGTGTCAGCATGACGAAATCCGCATCGAATCCGGACAGGAGCTTACCCTTGCCGGAAGCGCCGACCGCCTCGGCGGGATAGGCAGACGCCATTCTCAAGGCCTCTTCCAGCGGTGTCGCCAGCTTTTCATGCATGAAACGGATGCAGGAAAGCATATCGATATCCGCCCCCGCCAGCGTGCCGTCGGCCAGCGTCAGCCGGCCGCCGTTGCGATAGACACGCCTGCCGTTCAGTTCGAAACCGTCATCATCCGTTCCGATAGTAGACATGGCGTCGGTGACGAGGAAAATGCGGCCCGGACCATTCTTGGCGCGAAGCGCAATGCCGATCGCTGCGGGATCGACATGGAAACCATCGGCGATCAGCCCGCAATCCAGCTTGCCGTTCGAAAGTGCCGCGCCCACCAGTCCCGGCTCGCGATGGCCGAGCGGGCTCATAGCGTTGAAGAGATGTGTCACCATGGATGCGCCGGCCTCGGCATAGGCCGTCGCGACGCTGAGGCCCACATCGGTATGGCCGAGGCTGACGACGATGCCGGCTTTATGCAGCGCTGCGACCTGCGTCTCGGTTGCGTTTTCCGGGGCGATGGTTGTCAGCACAAAAGGAAGCTTCGCCTTGCAGCCCGTCAGAACAGCGAGATCGGCCGTTTCCATCTTTCGGATCAGCGCCGGGTCATGGGTGCCCTTGCGTGCGACAGAAAGATGCGGCCCTTCGAAATGCAGGCCGAGAAAGCCGGGCACCCCTGCTTCGTGCGCGGCGATGCCTGCTTCGGCGGCTTTGGCTGTGATATCCGGTCTGTCTGTTATGAGGGTGACCATCAGCGCCGTAGTGCCGAATTGCGCATGGGCCGAGCAGATGCGGGCAATGCCTTCCACATCCGGCTCGTTGTTGAACATCACGCCGCCGCCGCCGTTGACCTGCAAGTCGATGAAGCCCGGCGCAATGAACAGTCCTTCCGCGTCGAAGATGTCGGCGTTTGCGGGCACGGATACGCGGTCGACGATGTCGGCAACGTGGCCATCACCGGTCACGAGCGCTTTGCCTTCGTGCCACGCGACGCCATCGAAAATACGGGCGCCGACAAATGCCTTGCTGCTGCTCATTGGGTTTCCGTCACCTTTTTCAACGCCACCGGCGCATCCGGGTTGAAGCCGCGGGCACGCGACAATTGCTCGATGAAGCCGTAAAACGGTGCGATCAGCAACAGGGCGTCAGTCAGCGGATGATTGGTTTCCACGAAAGGCAGGGACTTCGCCGGGCTGCCCTTTGCGGAGGTGACAAAAACACTTGCGCCCTTGCCGGCGAGGCCGGCCGCGATATCCGTCACCGAGGTTTCGGCGCGGTCACGTGCGGCAAAGGCGATGACGGGAAATTTCGGTGCGACCAGCGAAACGGGGCCGTGCATGACTTCCGCCGACGAATAGGCCTCTGCGTGGAGCTCGCAGGTTTCCTTGCATTTCAACGCGGCTTCCGCTGCGATGGCGAGGGCGGGACCGCGGCCCAGCATATAGAGCGATTCCTCGCCCCTGACCGCTTCGCTGATCTGGCTCCAGTCGAGCGCGATGGCCTTGGCGAAATTCTGCGGCAGGGCGTTGACGGCTTTGGCGAGCAGGCTGTCTTCCGTCCATTCGGCAAGGATCGCGAGGCCGGCGACGATGGAGTTGACGAAGGATTTGGTTGCGGCCACCGCTTTTTCAGGGCCCGCCTGGATATTGATGGCGTGATTTGCCGCATCGCCGAGCGGGGAGGGCAGGGTATTGACAAGCGAAAAGGTGAGCGCGCCGCCCTTGCGGGCGCTTTCCGACAGAGCGACGATGTCAGGGCTTTTACCCGATTGCGAGACGGCGAAGGCCGCCGCCCGGTCCAGCCGCAGCTTCGTCTGGTAGATCGAGGCGAGCGAGGGGCCGAGCGACGCGACCGGTAGACCGGTCTGCAATTCGATCGCATATTTCAAAAAATGCGCGGCGTGGTCGGAGGAGCCGCGTGCAATGGTGACGATAACGGCCGGGTCACGGGCCTTCAGCCTGCCTCCGGCTTCGTGGAAGTCGGCATTGGCATTGTCCAGCAGGCGAGCGACTGCATCGGGAATCTCATCGATTTCCTGGCGCATCAGGGTTGTCATCGTTTCGTGTCCTTGATCAAGAGATTTGTCACTCGGGCCCCATCGTCAGTTCGGCGACGAGGTCATAGGCGTCGCTGCGGTACAGCGCGCGGGATATTTCCATGAGGCGCCCGCTTTCCAGATAGGCCATTCGCTGAACGGAAAGCGCTGCCGAGCCCGGCGGAACCCCAAGCAGCAATGTTTCGTCATCGGTGAGGTTACGGGCGGAGATGCGCTGAATGGCGCGCACCGGGCGAATGCCGTTTTTCTCAAGCTCCAGATAAAGCGAGTTTTCCACCAATTGTGGGTCAGGCAGAATATCGCCCGGCAGGCTTGTGACTTCGAGCGCGATAGGTTGGTCATTGGCAAGCCGCAGGCGCGTGAGCCGGGCCACCATGGCCGATTGGGAAAGGCCGAGCGTCATCATCTCGTCTCCGGTCGGGTGGAACAGGCCCCTGTCCAGCCAGCGGGTGCTTGCCGTCATGCCGCGCCGGCGCATGTCCTCGGTAAACGAGGTGAGCTTGGTCAGGGGCTGCTGCATGCGGGTGATGGGCTTGACGACGAAAGTACCCGAGCCGTGCCGGCGAACGAGAAGACCGTCGCGGACGAGATCGTCCACCGCCTTGCGCACCGTGACGCGGCTGACGCAGGCGCTTTCGGCGATATCCCGCTCCGGCGGCAAGGCGTCGCCGTGCTTCAGGCGGCCGCCATTGATGGCGTCTTCAATCGTCTGGCGCAGTTTCAGGTAAAGCGGGCCGCCGCCTGATTGCAGGTCGTCCAGATTAAGCGCTGCCCCGTTCATCCATAACCTCTGTCACGATCCATGTGGTCGGCGATATGGCCGGCTCTGGCTATATCATATGCCACGTAATCGGCAATACCAAAATAGAACCATTGCTGAATTTGTACGATTAATCGGTGGTTTTTTCGATCTTTTGCCGAATAATGAGGCTTAATGCTTGATATTTTCGCATTAACCAAAAAAATTTTCCCGATAACGGAATTGCTCTGGACGATTGGCATTTTTTTGGTATTGTTTTTTGCGTCGGTAGTCGGCGGCGATCCGTTTCGCATCCGTCGCGCCGGAAAATCGGTTTCCGACTCGCGGCAGCGTTTGCGAAATCGAATTTAGCTTGACCGTTGTGAAAATTAATTTCATCGTGGCAAGAAATTATCGCAGATATCTGGACGACCAGCAGAGAAATGGTCGCGTCTGCGAAAATGAATTACGAATGAACAGGGAACAAAGTTCATGAAGGTGGGAATTATCGGACTCGGATTCCGTCTCGGTTATCTGGGCTACGTTTTTCATGAGATCGACAAGGATTTCGAGATCGTCGGTTATGTCGATCCCGCGCCGGCGGGCCTGCCGGGCCTGCAGGAAAAGGGCATTTCGGCCGGTAAGACTTACGATAGTCCCGAGGCGTTGATCGCAAACGAAAAATTCGATCTCTTGATGATCGGCTCGCCGAACCACATGCATCTGGAGCATATCCGTATCGGACTTGAGGCCGGCTGCACCATCTTCTCGGAAAAACCCATCGTCGTCAGCATCGAGGAAAGCCTCGAGCTTGCCCGGTTGCTCAACAAGCATGGTCACGAGCGGCTGCTCGTTGGTCTCGTTTTGCGTTATTCCCCACTCTACCGCGATCTGCGCGCCGCACAGGCCGAAGGCAAGCTGGGCGATGTCGTTTCCATCGAGGCTTCGGAGCATATCCCGCCCTATCACGGCGCATTCTTCATGCGCGACTGGCGACGCTACGAAAATTATTCCGGCTCGTTCATGCTGGAAAAATGCTGCCACGACCTCGATCTCTATAATGGCGTGGTCGGTGCGCGGCCGCGTTTCGTGTCGAGCTTTGGCGGACGCAAGAGCTTCACGCCGGCAAACGCGCCGCAGAATGACGGCATCAACGATATGGAGGTCTACCATCGCAAGCCGAGCGGCTGGATGGGTTCCGACAAGGTTTTTGACAGCGACGGCGACATCATCGATTACCAGACGGCCATCGTCGAATATGAGAACGGCGCATCGCTTGCCTTCCATACCAATCTCAACGTTCCCGACGATTTCCGCCGTTTCTGCGTCATCGGCGCCAAGGGTATGGCAGAGGGCGATTTCGTGCGCGGCTTCCTGAACGTGCACAATGCCCGGACCAATGAAAAAACCGTGGCCAAGACCTATTCTGCGGCAACCGCGCTCTCACAGCATTATGGTGCGGACGAGCAGATGGCGGAGGACGTCATCGCCCATATCGTCAAGGGCGCGCCCTTGCCGGTTTCCGCGCTCGACGCGATTGAGGCCGGCATTCTGGCGCTTGCCATGGACGAAGCGCGCCATGGCCGCAAGGTGATCGATCTCAAGCCGGTATGGGAGGAGTACGATCTTGCACTGCACGGTCAGCTGAAATCCCCCGCCGCGAAATCGGCTTAAGGGGGCGGCGCGATGGATGCGAAACGCAGCGCGGTCGTCTTCGCCTGGCTTCTTCTTCTGCCGGCGCTTTTATACATCACGGTTATCGTTGCTTATCCGCTCGTCGATACCTTCATCCTGTCCTTTACCGATGCGTCGCTTAGAAAAACGACGAACTGGGTCGGTTTCATCAACTACGAGAAGATTTTCAACGCGACTTTTGCCGATGTTATCACGCGGACCTTCATCTGGACGTTCTTTTCCGTCTCGATAAAGATGATTATCGGCACATTGGGTGCGGTTTTGCTGAATTCGGCCGTGCCTGGCCGGGCGCTGTTCCGTCTCCTGACCATGCCGCCATGGATCGTGCCGATGGCTATCGGCATCTTCATGTGGGGCTGGATGTATAACGGCCAGTTCGGCATGATTTCCGGCGTGCTCCAGAACATCGGTCTGGTGGATGGGCCGGTCGCGTTCCTCGCCTACGGCAATACGGCCTTTTGGGCAACGATCATCACCGACGTCTGGATCGGTGTGCCAATGGTTACGCTCTATCTGCTGGCCGCCATTCAGGCCATCCCGCAGGATCTCTACGAGGCCGCGTGGACAGATGGGGCAAGCCGCCTCTACCGCTTCCGCCGCATCACGTTGCCACTCATGCTGCCTGCGATGATTACTATGTCGATGATCTCGCTGATTTCGACTTTCAATTCCTTCGATATCATCTGGATCCTGACGCAGGGCGGTCCGACTGGCCAGACCACGACCATGATCATCGACACGTACAAGACGGCGATCGGTTCTTACAAATACGGTGAAGGTGCTGCGCGCGCCGTGCTGATCTGCATCTTCCTGTCGATCTTTACCTATTTCTACTTCCGCATCACCAGCCGCATCTCGCAGGAGGCCAGCCGATGACCGACAAGAATGCGATGATCAACCGCTACAGGTGGTATGAAATCGTCGGGATTTATTGCGGCATCGCCGTATTCCTGACTTTCGTGCTGGCGCCCTTCGTGGAAGGATTTCTGGTTTCGCTGAAGCCGCTCAGTCTGCTTTTCTCATCGCCCTACACGTTCTGGCCGGAAAACGGTTCCTTCGAGGCCTACCGGACCATGTGGGTCAGCGTTCCCGGTTTTGCCCGCTACGTTTTCAACTCCTTCTTCATCTCCACCATTTCGACCATTATCGTCCTTATTCTGGTGGTGCCGGCCTCCTATGCTTTCGCCCGTTTCAAGTTTCGCGGACGAGGGCAATTGCTTGGCGCATTTCTCGCGATCAACATGTTCTCGGGCGCCGTGCTTCTGATCCCGCTTTTCCGGCTGATGCGCAACATGGGTGTGCTGAACACCTATCTGGCAATGATCATTCCCGGCGCGGCCTTCCTGATCCCCACCGCCATCTGGCTTTTGCGCACCTATATGCTGCGTATCCCGCGGGAACTGGAAGAAGCGGCCTATGTGGACGGTGCGAGCTATTTCTATACTTTCCGCCGGGTGATCCTGCCGCTGGCGATGCCGGGCATCGCAGTGGTTTCCATCACCACCTTCATCGGCGCCTATGCCCAGCAGTTCATCTTCGCGCTCACCTTCAATTCCAAGACCGAATATATGCCGCTGCCCATCGGCCTCTTCGCTTATTTCGGTCGTCAGGAAGTCATCTGGAATGAGTTGATGGCGGCCAGCTTCGTCGGCATTGCGCCGGCGATGGTCGTGATCTTCTTCATGCAACGATATCTCGTCAGCGGCCTTACCGCCGGCGCGGTGAAATAATCAACAACCGGAACGACCACCAAAACGGGAGACTACCTATGGCACTGAAACATTACGGATTGGCGCTCTGCGCTTTCGCATTTGCCGGTTCTACTGCCCTTACGACGGTGACGGCGCACGCCGCCGACAAGGAGATCAGCTGGATCTATTGCGGCGACAAGATGGACCCCATCCATGAGAAGTACATCAAGGAATGGGAAGGCAAAAACGAAGGCTGGAAGGTCGTGCCGGAAGTCGTCGGCTGGGCCCAGTGCCAGGATAAGGCGACCACGCTCGCCGCTGCCGGCACGCCGGTCGCCATGGCCTATGTCGGTTCGCGCACGCTGAAGCAGTTCGCGCAGAACGATCTCATCGTTCCGGTGCCGATGACGGAAGACGAAAAGAAAAGCTATTATCCCAACATCGTCGATACGGTCACTTTCGAAGACACGCAGTGGGGCGTGCCGGTCGCCTTCTCGACCAAGGCGCTCTACTGGAACAAGGACCTGTTCAAGCAGGCAGGTCTCGATCCTGAAACGCCGCCGAAGACCTGGGCCGAAGAAATCGCCTTTGCCAAGCAGATCAAGGAAAAGACCGGCGTTGCCGGTTACGGTCTGTCCGCCAAGACCTTTGACAACACCATGCACCAGTTCATGCACTGGGTTTATACCAATAATGGCAAGGTGATCGACGGCGACAAGATCACGGTCGACAGCCCGCAGGTTGTCGAGGCACTGAAAGCCTACAAGGACATCACGCCCTATTCCGTCGAAGGCCCGACGGCCTATGAGCAGAACGAAATTCGCGCCATCTTCCTCGACGGCAAGGTTGGCATGATCCAGGCGGGTTCTGGTGCGGCCACGCGCCTGCAGGAAACCAAGATCAACTGGGGCATCGCGACCTTGCCGCTCGGCCCGGAAGCCAAGGGTCCTGGCACGCTGCTCATCACGGACAGCCTTGCGATCTTCAAGGGAACGGGCGTGGAAGAAAAGGCGACCGAATTCGCCAAATTCATCACCTCGCCTGGTCCGCAGGGTGAATACGAATTGCAGGGCGGCGCCGGCCTCACCCCGCTGCGTCCGTCGCCGAAGGTCGATGAGTTCATCGCCAAGGATCCCTTCTGGAAGCCGCTGATCGACGGTATCGCCTATGGCGGTCCCGAGCCGCTCTTCACGGACTACAAGGGTTTCCAGGACACGATGATCGAGATGGTGCAGTCTGTCGTCACGGGCCAGGCAACACCGGAAGATGCCGCGAAGAAAGCGGCTTCGGCTCTCGAGCAGTATAAATAATCTTTCATGAGCACGGATGCGGGCGGGAGCCGTCCGCATCCGGCAAGTTTCGCCGAGGGAACGCCTGCGTCTTCCGGGATGCTTTTTCCCCCTGTTTTTCAACGGTCCCGATCCGGTGTGGCTTTGCCCCTGTTTCGGAACATCTCTGAACGCGGCCTGATGTCGGCCGCTGACGGGAGAGGCAAGTCTTGGGTCAGCTTTATCTCAACAACGTCCGCAAGAACTATGGACACTTCGAAGTCATCAAGGGCGTTCAGCTCGACATCAGGGATGGCGAGTTCGTCGTTTTTGTCGGCCCCTCGGGATGCGGCAAATCCACATTGCTGCGCATGATCGCCGGTCTTGAGGATATTTCCGGCGGCGACGTCGTCATCAATGGCGTGAAGGTCAATGACTTGCCGCCGGTCAAGCGCGGCATCGCCATGGTGTTCCAGTCCTATGCGCTTTATCCGCACATGACGGTGTTTGAAAACATTGCTTTTCCGCTGCGCGTCGAAAAGATGGAAGAGGACAAGATCAGGCAGAAGGTCGAGGGTGTGGCCAAGATCCTCCAGCTCGACCAGCGTCTGCAGCAGCGCCCCGGCATGTTGTCCGGCGGTCAGCGCCAGCGCGTGGCGATCGGCCGCGCCATCGTTCGCGAGCCGAAAATATTCCTGTTCGACGAGCCGCTTTCCAACCTCGACGCTGCCCTTCGCGCCGACATGCGCATCGAACTTACCAATCTTCACCGGACGCTGAAGGCGACGATGATCTATGTCACCCACGACCAGGTGGAAGCCATGACCATGGCCGACCGCATCGTGGTGCTGAACGCCGGTAAAATTGCCCAGGTCGGCGCACCGCTCGAGCTTTATCACAAGCCGGCTAACCTGTTCGTGGCCGGCTTCATCGGCAACCCGAAAATGAATTTCCTGAAGGTCACCTGCAAATCCGTCAGCGCCGAGGGTGTGACTGTGGACTATGATGGACAGACGGTCACCGTGCCGGTGGAACCCCGCGCCGGTCTTGAAGGCGCGCAGCTGACGCTCGGCATCCGCCCGGAACATACCGGTCTCGAACCGGCCGACCTCAATGTCACGGTCGCACCCAGCGTGATCGAGCGGCTCGGGGTCAATACCATTGCTTATGGTGTCGCGCCGACGGGTGAGAATTATTGCGCGTTGCTTTCCGGCTCCGCACCTGTGGTCGTGGATGAGCCCATCGTCACCGGTATCAAGGCTTCGGACTGCCATCTGTTTGATGAGAGCGGCGTTGCGCTGGAAAGGCGCGTCGATCTTTCAGTCCTCAAGCTGATCCAATAAGGCGCAGGAGCCGGGCCATGTTCTCTGTTTCCCCATGCCCGGCTGTTCCTGAGGCGATCCGTCTCCAGCAGCATTTTCCTGCTCATTCCAGACGAAAAAATAAAGCCGGGCTTTCGGCCCGGCATGCAAAGCTTGTCAAGATTTCTTCTGGATCACGGCATGGGGTTGGGCATGTAGCCGGTGAAACCGGTGATCTTCCAGCGTCCCTGATGCAGCCGGCAATAATAGAGCGTCTGCCATTTCATGACGTCGAAGCTGCCATCGGCCTTGCGAAGCCCACCGTCGAACTTCTTGCGCACCAGCGCGGTCTCACCTTCCACTTCGATTTCTTCCAGCGTGGTGGTCGCAAAGATAGCATCGCGCGGGTTCTCTGCGAATTGCTGGGTTTGAAAATCCTGCGCCTGCCGCAGCCACTCGTCCCGATAGGCGCTGAGCGAAGGGAAGGACAAGCGCCAATTGTCAGGGTTCGCATCCCGGTTGGCGTTGATGCCGAGAAAGCCGTCCTCGACGAAATCATCCGCGACCTTCGACCAGTCGGCGGCCAGAAAAGCGTCGATGTCACGCGTTACCAGCATCTCCCAGATGGAATGGCGGGCGATGTCTGTTTCGGGAAAAGAATTTTTGAAGGGATCACGCATGGTTTCGGTCCGGTGTTGAAATTATTTTCAAGATTTGGAGATTTCTCTGGTGTTGATTGTTGGCATATGCTCATCTCTCAATCAACAAAGAAAATAATTTTCAAATCAAAGGTGTGCGTGGTGTCGTCAGCAAGACGAAACATCCTTGACTCATGGATCTATGCGGTTGACGGGCGCGCTTTCTTAGGGTGCATCGGAAACGGGGCCAAGCCTTAAGTTTTGGCGGAACGGAGACCGGTGAACATGGATATTTTTGCAAGAATACAGGAAGACAGGGGACAATTCTCGCAGTCTGAGCGACGGATTGCCGATATTCTGGTTTCGGACTTCGAATTCGCCGTCAATGCCTCGATCATCGAGCTGGCGGCGCGCGCGGAAGTGTCTCCGCCGACCGTGACGCGGTTCTGCCGCCGGCTGGGGTGCCAGAGCTTTTCGGATTTCAAGGTCAGCCTCGCCAAGACGGCCTATGTGGGTATCCGATATCTCACCTCCGAACCCTCCAGCACGGGACCCTCCGATGTTGCGGAAGAGGTGCTCGCCAAAGCGCAGGAAGCGCTTTTCCTGCTGTACAGGACGCTCGATCCGGCCCTTGCCGATGAAGCGGCGATCAGGATCGCCAATAGCGGCATGATCTATGCCTTCGGCGCTGGCGGCAATTCCTCGATGATCGCTTCGGAAATCCAGAACCGGCTGTTCCGCCTGGGGTTGCGCGTTTCGACCAGCGCCGATCACAGCATGCAGCTGATGATGACCGCCGCTGCGCGCAAGGAAGATGTCGTCATCGGCTCGTCCTTTTCCGGCCGTAACATGGAACTGGTGAAGTGTTTCAAGCTGGCGCGGGAAATGGGGGTCACCACCATTGCGCTCACCCAGAGCGACACGCCTGTTGCCGCGGCCGCCGACATGGTGGTGGCCGTCAATGTGCCCGAGGGGAACAATATCTTCCGCCCCACTTCATCGCGCTACGCCTATCTGGCCGCCGTCGATGTTCTGGCAACGCTTGCTGCCTATCATCAACGGCAACGATCGATGGTGACGTTACGTCACATCAAGCAGCAGTTGGTGGAGCATCGCGATCCGGACGACAAACAATTGCTCGGTGACTGAGGCGGGCTGACAAACAACATAGGCTGCTTTGCCTGAGATCCGTTTTGTGGCGGGTCGGAAAGCTTCAAGGGAGTTTCAGGAGATGAAGGACAGGAAAGACCAGCTTGCCGTCGTTACCGGCGCGGCAGGTGATATTGGCCGGGCGATTGCCGCGGCGCTCGCTGAAAGCCATGCAAAGGTCGTGTTGGTCGATATCGACCGCGGCGCCCTTTCGAGCGCGCTATCGGCGCTTTCCGATCCCCGCTTCGTTGCGAAAACCTGCGATGTCACCGACCCGCAGGACCTTGCAAGGCTGGCCGCCGAGGTTGCGGCGCTGGGCGATGTTGTAACCCTCGTCAACAATGCGGGCGCCGCAAGGGCGGTCAGCCTGCATGACACGACCGCCGATATATGGCGCAAGGACAATGCGCTTAATCTGGAAGCGCCGTTTCTCTGCTTCAGGGCTTTCGAAGAGGCGTTGAAGAAAACCCAGGGGGCGGTGGTTAATATCACCTCCGTCAATGGCATGGCGGTGTTCGGGCATCCTGCCTATAGCGCGGCAAAGGCCGGGCTGATCCATCTGACCAAGCTGATCGCCGTCGAATACGGCAAATTCGGCATTCGCGCCAACGCCGTGGCACCGGGCACCGTGCGCACGCAGGCGTGGGAAGCGCGGGCTGCAAGCAATCCTCAGGTCTTTGAGGAAGCAAAGCATTGGTATCCGCTGCAGCGCATCGTGAAACCTGAAGACGTGGCCAATGCCGTCGCCTTTCTGGCCGGCCCGCAGGCCGCCGCCATCAGCGGCGTGTGCCTGCCGGTCGATTGTGGTCTCACGGCAGGGCAGGCGCCGCTGGCCCGGACATTTTCGCAATCCGAACATTACTGACCGAAACCCGCTGACGGGTTCAATGCGCAATAAAGGGGAGCATCATGGCGCTCGCACAGTATCGTCTTGAAAATTCGTGGCATCCGCTCGCAGACTCCGCATCCGGCGGCTTCACCTTCACGCTGGTCAATCTTTCCCGCGAGCCGCTGAAGGATTTTCGCATCGTCTACACGTCGTTGACGCGGACGGTAGACAAACCTACGTGCGACAATGCCGTTTATCTGCGCCGCAATGCCAATTTCCATGAATTTGCACCGCCGCCGGGTTTTGTGCTGGAGTCCGGAAAATCCTGGTGCTTCACCGTCGATGGCCTGTTGCGGTCCGCCCGACATCGCACAGACGGCGCGAAATCTGCCTATATCAGTCTTGCCGATGGCACACATCGCGCCGTCGATGTCGGTGACCTGATGATGGATGGACGCCACAGCGAGCCGGCGCCGGTGCTGCTGCCGGAGGGCAAGCTCGATCTGCCCTTTTCGATCCAGCCATGGCCCGCTGAAATCGATGCAGAACCGGGTGAGGGTTTTCCCGTCGCGCTTTTCCCGGCGGAAGATGCGGGCGCAGAAGAAGTGCTTGCGGTGGAAACCGTGCTTTCGCTGTTCCGCCGGCTTTTTGCCGTCGGCCACGTGCCTTTCAGCCTCGCGCCGGTTCACGAGGGAAAACCGCTGCGTTTCAAGCGGCATAGCGGACTGGAAGCGGAAGGTTATCGCCTCAGCTTTTCCAAAGAAGCCGTTGTCGTGGAATATTCGGCCGCTGCCGGCCTGCAATATGGTCTGACGGTTCTGGCGCAGCTGCTGCATGGTGCGCGCATCGATCCGAAATTCCGTTTCCCGGCCTCCGGCACCATCAGCGATGCGCCGCGTTACAGTTGGCGTGGCTGCCACCTCGATGTTTCGCGGCAATTCTATCCGACAGGCGATGTCCTGCGGCTTATCGATATTCTCGCATGGCTGCGCATGAACCGCTTCCATTGGCACCTGACGGATGACGAGGCATGGCGGCTCGAAATCAAGGCCTATCCGCTGCTGACCACCGTCGGCGCCACGCGCGGCCCGGATGCGCCGCTCCTGCCGCAGCTCGGTAACGGGGCTGAGCCGGTGTCGGGCTATTACACGCAGGATGAGGTGCGCATGGTCGTCGCGCATGCGGCGGCATTGAACGTCGAAATCGTGCCGGAAGTCGATATTCCGGGCCACAGCACGGCGGCTCTCGTGGCCTATCCGGAGCTGACGGATGGGCAGGAGGCGCCGGACAGCTACCGCTCTGTGCAGGGATATCCGAACAATGCACTCAACCCGGCCATCGATCCGACCTATGAATTCCTCGGCAAGATATTCGACGAGATGGTGGAGCTGTTCCCGTCGCGGCTGATCCATATTGGCGGCGATGAGGTTGCGGATGGGTCGTGGCTGGCCTCGCCGCTTGCCAAGGCGCTGATGGAAAAGGAAGGGCTCGACGGCACCTTCGGCATTCAGTCCTATTTCATGAAGCGCATACAGGGCATGCTGCATGAGCGCGGCCGCCAGCTTGCCGGCTGGGACGAAGTTTCCCATGGTGGTGGCGTCGATCCGGCCGGAACATTGTTGATGGCATGGCAGAAGCCGGAAGTCGGCCTTGAGCTTGCAAAGCAGGGCTACGACGTGGTGATGACCCCGGGTCAGGCCTATTATCTCGACATGGTGCAGGATGAAGCCTGGCAGGAGCCGGGGGCAAGCTGGGCCGGCACCGTTCCGCCTTCGCATACTTATGCCTATGAAGCCGTTGGTGAATTTCCCGAGGAGTTGAAGGAGCGGATGAAGGGCGTTCAGGCTTGCATCTGGTCCGAACATTTCCTCAATCGCGCCTATTTCAACCATCTGGTTTTCCCACGTCTGCCAGCGATTGCCGAGGCGGCGTGGACGCCAAAGGCGCAAAAGGACTGGCTGCGTTTTGCGGCCATCGTCCCCTTGAGCCCGGTTTATTGAGGGGAAACCGACATGCGTATTGCCGTTGGTGGAATTCATACCGAATGCAGCACCTACTCGCCGGTGCTGATGGGCGAGCAGGACTTCCGCGTCTTTCGCGGCGCCGAAATGCTGGAGGCCGAGTATTTCAGTTTCCTCGGTGAAGGCGGGGCGGACGTGTTGCCGCTTCTGCATGCGCGGGCGGTGCCGGGTGGTCCGGTGTCACG
Source organism: Agrobacterium sp. ST15.13.013 (assembly GCF_027956525.1). Taxonomy (NCBI): domain Bacteria; kingdom Pseudomonadati; phylum Pseudomonadota; class Alphaproteobacteria; order Hyphomicrobiales; family Rhizobiaceae; genus Agrobacterium; species Agrobacterium sp. ST15.13.013. Next base: position 55,301 of record NZ_JAQKGP010000024.1, on the reverse strand, counting down.
CGTGGCCTATGACGCTTTCAAGCGGGAGTTCCTCGAACGCCTGAAGGCGTCGTTGCCGCTGGACGGGCTTTATCTCGCCATGCACGGTGCGATGAATGTCGAAGGCATGGACGATGCGGAAGGTGACTGGATTTCAAGCGCCCGCGCCGTCGTCGGGCCGGATGTCGTGGTCTCCGCGAGTTATGATCTGCATGGCAATGTCAGCCAGACGATTATCGATCAGTTGGATATCTTTGCCGGCTACCGAACCGCGCCGCATATCGATGTGCGCGAGACGATGGTGCGGGCATGGACGATGTTGCTCAAGGCTCTGAAGTCGGGAGAAAGACCCGGCGTGACCTGGGCGAAAATCCCTGTTCTGCTGCCGGGTGAAAAAACCTCCACGGAGGATGAACCCGCCAAAAGCCTCTATGCCGTGCTGCCTGATTACGATGCGCGGTCCGGCATATGGGATGCGAATTTCATGATCGGCTACGTCTGGGCGGACGAACCCCGGGCGACGGCCTGCGCCGTGGTGACGGGAACGGACAAAGCGGCCGCACAGGCGGTCGCGGCCGAGATTGCGCAATCCTACTGGAATGCCCGGCAGGATTTTCGTTTCGGGCCTGTGACGGAGCCGCTCGACGCCATCATGGATATTGCGGAAAAGACGACCAGCCGACCGATCATTCTCGCCGACTCCGGCGACAACCCGACCGGTGGTGGGGTTGGCGATCGCGCCGATGTTCTGGCCGCGCTGATTGCGCGCAACTGGCAGGGCGCGTTGCAGGGCGGCATTACCGACAGGCCGGCGGTCGAAGCCTGTTTTGCGGCCGGCGAAGGTGCGAGCCTTTCCCTGAAGATCGGCGGCAGTCTCGATCCGCAGAGCTCGTCCGTGACCGTCGAGGCCCGTGTTGTGAAACTGGACGACCCAGGTGCTGCTGACCAGCGTCAGGCAGTGGTCGCCATCGGCGGCGTCACGGTCATTCTGGCGGCGCGGCGCAGGCCTTATCACATGATCTCCGATTTCACCCGTCTCGGCTTTAATCCAAAGGAGGTGCGGTTACTGGTCGTCAAGTCCGGTTATCTTTCGCCGGAGCTTGCGCCTATCGCCAATCCCAACCTCATGGCGCTGACGGAAGGGGTCATCAATCAGGATATCGAAAATCTTCCCAATCGCCGCCGGGACGGCGATTTTTACCCATGGAAGCCGCATTTCGATTATACCCCTCAGCCCATCCTTTCGGCCCGCTGGCGATGACAGCGGTTCGGTAGCTTTACCCAGCGATCCGGCCCTGCCGGATCATCTCAGGCGAATATCCATGCCGTCGGCTCTTTCCATCGTCATCAACAATCCGTCGATCCGCATCGGGGCGCTCGCCATCCTGTTCTTCGGGTTTTCGAATGCGGCGACCGCCCCCTATCAGGCGGTCATCGGTATTCGCGAAATCGGGCTGAGCAACAGCGTCTATTCGCTGCTGATGCTATTTGCTGCCGTCATCAACGTCAGCGCCAGCGTGTTGATGGGTATTGTTGCAGACAGGCTGGGTGAATATCGCAAGCCAATGCTCTATATCGCGCTCTTCGGCGTCAGCGGTTATCTGCTGGTCTATCTGGCCGGCAACGCCACCGCCTTCGTCGCTGCAAAGCTGGTGCTTCTGCCGATTTTCGGAGCGATGAATTCGTTGATCTTCGCCCATGTGCGTGCCGACGCGCGCAATCTTTCGACGGGTGAGATGATCGCGGTGAATTCGATCATGCGGGCAACCATCTCGCTTTCCTGGGTGCTGGTGCCGGGCATTGTCGGTGTTTTTCTGGTGAATTCCGGCAATATGCTGATGGCGTTCCTGTTTTCGGGCATCTGCGCGCTTGTCTGCTTTCTGCTCGTCGCCTTCTGCCTGCCGCGGGCCGCCACGCCTGCATCGGCAAATACCGAAGCGCGGTTCGGCCTGCGCGCCTCGCTTGCGGAAATCGGATCCCGGCGGGTGCTGCTGCGGATCATCGCCATCGCGCTCATCTGCTCGATGCTGCATCTCAACGATTCCGTGCGTTCGCTCATCATAACCGGACAGGCCAAGGGCACGGTGGCGGATATCGGCATTGTCGCGGGCATCGTCGCTGCGCTGGAAATCGTCTTCATTCTCCTGTGGGGCTGGATCGAGAAAAAGGTTCCGCAGACGCTGACACTTGCGGCGGGAGCGGGGCTCTACGCCATCTATCTCATTCTGCAGGGGCTTGCTTCAGCGCCGTGGCATATCTACGCCCAAACGGTCATCAGTGCGCTGGGCGCTGCCGCGATCATCAGCATTCCAATTACCTACCTGCAGGAGCTGATCGCGGACCGGCCGGGACTCGGAAGCTCCCTGATCGCCGTGAATATCTTCCTCGGTGCCGGTCTGGGTGCGTTGATTTTTGCCATTGGAACCCTGGTTTCCAGCTATTCGGGGACTTCCATATTGGGTGCGATGGTGGGGCTGGGCGGCGTTTATATGCTTTACGCGCTTGATGGAAAGGGCCGCCGCAGGTAACGGCCACCCAAATGAAAGAGGTTACGATGATTCTCGAAATTTGCGTGGACGATGTCGCCGGTCTGGAAGCGGCGGTCAGCGGCGGGGCCGATCGCATCGAACTTTGTGCGGCTCTTTCCGGCGGCGGTGTGACGCCCTCGGCGGGTTTCATGCAGCGTGCGGCGTCCTGCGGGTTGCCGGTGAGCGTCATGATCAGGCCGCGCGCCGGTGATTTTGTCTTCACCCGCGACGAAGCGGATGTGATGAAACGCGATATCGACGCGGCGCGTGCCGCCGGCCTTTCCGGCGTGGTGCTCGGCGCGTCGCATGGCGATGGTTCGCTCGATATCGGCTTACTTGAAGAACTGCGTCGTCATGCCGACGGGCTGGATGTTACGCTGCACCGGGCTTTCGATGTCGTGCCTGACATGGAAGAGGCGCTGGAAGCCGCCATCGCATTGGGGTTCTCAAGAATTCTCACCTCAGGCGGGGCGCGTTCGGCGCTTGAAGGGATTGAGGCTCTGGCCCACCTGTCCGAGACGGCGGCAAGCCGGATCGTCATCATGCCCGGCGCCGGGGTGCGTCCGCAGAGCGTTCAGACATTGCTGGATCGCTTTCCGATAACGGAAATCCACGCATCCTGTTCCGCCGTTCCATCCTATGATCTAGACAGCAGGGTGGCGAAGCTCGGTTTCACCGGCGCAGGGCGCAAGATTACCGATGAGGCGGCGGTTCGCGAGTTGAAGACGATCCTCACCGCTCATCATAAAGGCGGCGCAGCGCTCTAGCTGTTCCGGCCGCGCCATCGAGATCGAGCGCGATCGTGCCGGGCGCCGGTAGGGAGAATGCCGTCTTGATGGCATCGGCCATCGCTTGCGCCGAAATATCCTTCTCCTCCAGCACATACGCCAGCCCCAGCCGCGCCAGCCGTTCGGCGCGGGCGCTCTGTTCGGTTTCGCCTCCGGCTGCGAAGGGGATCAGAAGCGAGCGGCATTTTGCCTGAAGAATATCGCAGACGGTGTTGTAGCCGGCCTGTGAAATCGAAAGCCGTGCGCCGGCGAGCAAACTTGCGAAATCCTTGCGGAAACGGAAGACGGACACATTGCCCGCCGCCTGCGCCGAGATTGCATCGAAATCCGCCTGCGGCATGTTGGGACCGGTCACGAGGCACCAGTTCTTGATGCCATCCAGTAGAGGGGCAGCCTCGAGAGCGGCCCGGATGAGTTCGGCGCCAACGGCGCCTCCGCCTGCGGAAACCACGATATCGAATTTTTCCGCCGGTTCCGGCGGCGGAAGAGGAGCGACGAGGCCGGTATAGACGATGCGCTGCCTGATCTCGCCTGCGAGGGGAAAAGTGTCTTCCAGCCGGGCAAAATCCGGATCGCCATGGACGAGCACCGCATCGAAATGTTTCTTAACCAGCGACACGGTCTCTTCATCCCGTCCCGGTTTCGTCTTTTCTTGCAAGATATCGCGCAGCGACGCCATGACGAGCGGGCGCGGTTCGCTGCCTTCTATCTCATCGAGAAGCGGCAGCAATTCGAAACGCACCTGCCTGCGGCCGAACGGGAAGGCTTCAATGATAACGATATCGGGTTTGGCGCCGTGATAGGCCCCGATCAGCATATCGGTTCTCAGCCTCTTGAAGTCGTCGTCCACCGGTTTGCCGGAGCTGTCGACCAGGCCAGCAAAGCTGCCGTCGCTGACGGCGATGGGCGGCAATTCGACATGGCGGATACCCTCGCCCGGAAAGCCCGGAACAGGCGTGCCGCCCGTGACCAGCACGACATCGAAACCGTTCGCCTGAAGGGCGTTGGCAATGCGGCTGGCGCGGGCGATATGGCCGATGCCGAGAAGGTGCTGGACGTAGAAGAAGACGCAGGGGCGTTTTTCCGTATCGGTCATGGCGTTTTTTCCCACTCTTTCTCGAACAGGGCCTTCAGCTCGATAATGCTGGTGCGATGGTCGAAGGCGGTGCGCACACGGTCTTCGGCGGCGCTGCCAAGACGCTGGCGCAATTGCGGATCGGTGATGGCCATGCGCAGCGCCTCTGCGAAAGCGGCCGGATTTTCCGGTTCCGTCAGCAGGCCGTTTTGACCGCTGACAAAAAACTCCGGTATCCCGGAAATATTGGTGGAGATGCAGGTCAGCGCCTGGCTCGCGGCCTCGACCAGCACATTTGGCAGGCCGTCGCGGTCGCCATCGCTGGTGATGCGGCAAGCTAGAGCGAAGAGGTCCGCTTCGCGATAGTTCTCCAGCACCTGTTTCTGGTCCATGGCCCCGGTCCAGACGATCCTGTCGGCGACGCCGAGTTCGTCTGCGAGTTTCTTCAGTCCGCCCAGTTCATCGCCGCCGCCGATATGGGTGAAGCGCCAATGCATATCCTGCGGCAGCGAGGCGAGCGCACGCAGGAGAATATCGATGCCCTTTTTCTTGACCGCCCGGCCGACGCTCAAAATCCTCACCGGATCTTTGGCGTCTGAACCGTCTCTTGCCGTTCGCGGCGTGTCGAAATGCGGGAAACGGGTGAGATCGAGGCCATGATAGCTCAGATGCACGTTCCGACGGGGCCCGGAAAGGGTTTGCAGATGCTGGAAGCCGCCAGCGGTGCAGGTCACCGCCCAGCGTGCGCTTTGCAGTTTGGCGGCAAGGTCGCGGTCGCTGGAGGTCCAGATGTCCTTGGCGTGGGCTGAAATCGTCCAGGGCGTGCCGGTGATGAGGTGAGTATAGGCGGCGACCGAGGCGGGGGTGTGGATGAAATGGACATGCAGCCATTCGGCATCTTCAGGCCATTCATGCGCGAGCACCGCAGCCTGCCCGAAACGGCGGAAGCGATTGCGGCTGAGATCATGCGGCAGATCGTTGAAAAAGCGGCGAAGCGCCTTGGTGAAGCCCGGCTTCCCGCGGCACGCCCAAAGCGCCTTCAAAACCCGTAGCGGCTCCTCATGCAGATATTCCGGCAAGTATGTCACGGCCGCGCGGATTTCATCGTGAACGGGGTGGCGCTTTTTATCCGTCGGACGGCGCATCGACATGAGTTCGAGCTTCAGCCCGGCCTTCTCCAGTCCCAGAAGTTCCTGGGCGATGAAAGTCTCGGACAGGCGCGGATAGCCCTTGAGGAGCACCACGATTTTTTTTGTATCGGTCACGTTGCGCGTGTCTCTTTTGAAGCCGTGTTTGTCGGGGAACCGGTCACGCGGAGAGCGTAATCGGTGCCTTATCGCTTTCGGGCGGCAGCCATTCGGCTATCCGGCGCGATATGTTTTCAAGACCGTCCAGCTTCAGCCCGCACGCATTGACGGAGGGCGGCGCGCGGTGCGGCAGGGCTTTCAGAGCCGCGGCCATTTTTGCCGGGTTTTCGGCATCTTCCGGCAGAAGCATGTCGAAAAGACCAAGCTCCGAGGCGCGACTGGCGCGGATAAGCTGCTCTTCGCGCGGCACCGTGCGCGGTACAACGAGGGCGGGTTTGTCGAAGGACAATATCTCGCAGACGGTGTTGTATCCGCCCATGGAGACGACGGCCTGTGCGCCGGCGACGAGATCTTCCATGCGATTGTCGAATTCGATGATCTCGATATGCGGAATGTCGGCAACACTGCTCATGAAGCGCTGGCGTTGATCCGCTGGCATATAGGGGCCGAGCACCACCAGCGCCTTGTGCGTCAGTTCGCTGTCATGGCGATAGGCGTTGATGACGTCGTCGATCAATTCGCTGCCATCGCCGCCCCCGCCCGTGGTGACGAGAAGATAATCGCCTTCCGGCCGATGCGATACGGTTTCGGCCTGGGTCTTGGACCTTTGCAGAAACCCGACGAAATCCATCTTGTCGCGAACGGTGTGCGGAACGTCGAGTCCCGTCAGCGGATCGTGGAAATCGGGTGGGCCATAAATCCAGACGTGGTCATAGAACTGGCCGATCTTTGTCATGACATTGTTGCGCTTCCACTCCGCCTCGAGCAACTGCGGCGCATCCATGACGTCGCGCAGGCCGATGACGAGCTTGGTGCCCTGTCCCTTGAGATAGGCAAGCGTTTCCTCCACCTCGCCGCGCAGGCCCATGGGCTCCTTGTCGACGATGAAGATATCCGGCTGGAAGCTTTCGGCGGTGTGGTAGATGATGGAGCGGCGCATCTTCAACGTTTCCTGAAGATCGATATGCCTGTCCATGGACGTATATTCGCCGTTGCGCAGCTTGATGACGCTCGGGATTTTCACGAAATCGACGCGGGCGCGGTAATCGAAAGCGCCGGCAATCGTCGCGCCGGAAATGATGAGGACGTTGAGGCCGCGATAATCCTCCACCAGCGCATGCGCGATGGTGCGACACCGCCGCAGATGCCCGAGCCCGAAGGAATCGTGGCTGTACATGAGAATACGCGCGTCATTCAAACGGGAGGTCATGGGCCACACCTCTTTTTGCCTTTCACAAAAAAGGCGATGGCGGAAGGGCAGTTTATCAAAGGGTGTTCCATTTTATCTGAAGGGATCCGCAGCATCACGTAGTCCGTCACCGAAGAAATTAAAGGCCAGAATGACGAGAACGACCGGGATCGTCGGGATGAGAAGCCATGGATATAGCGCAATGACGCTGACGCTGCGCGCCTCCGTGAGCAGAATTCCCCAACTTGTGATCGGTGGTCTGAGACCGAGGCCGAGGAAGCTCAGTGCGGTCTCGCCGAGAATCATGCCGGGTATCGTCAGAGTGGCCGATGCGATCAAGTGTGACATGAAGCCGGGAATAAGGTGTCTGCCGATGATGCGCGGCGTGCCGGCACCCATTAATTGTGCAGACAAAACATAGTCTTCTTCGCGAAGCGCCAGAAGTTTCGAGCGCACGGCGCGTGCAAGGCCCGTCCAGTCCAGCATGCCGAGAATGATGGTGATGCCGAGATAGACAAGGATCGGGCTCCAGGTCACCGGCATGATTGCGGCAAGCGCCAGCCACAGCGGAATGCTGGGAATGGATTGCAGCACTTCGATGATGCGCTGGACGATCAGGTCAAACGTGCCGCCGCGATAGCCCGCCAGACCGCCGATCACAATGCCGAGAACGAAGCTCATGGCGACGCCGAGAAGGCCGATGGTCAGCGAAATGCGCGCACCATAGATGATGCGCGACAGCACGTCACGCCCGAGACGATCCGTGCCGAGCAGGAACAATTCACCACCCTCCGCTGGGCAGACGAGATGGGTTCTGCCCTCGAACATGCCCCAGAAGCGATAGGTATCGCCTTTGCAGAAGAAACGCAGCGGCTGGATATCCGTCGGGACATCCCGATAGATCCGTCTCAGATTGTCCATGTCGAGCGTCATTTCCCGGCCGTAAACGAAGGGGCCGACAAATTTTCCATCATTGAACAGGTGAATGGCCTGCGGAGGGGCGTAGATATTTTCAATATTGCGGGTGTGGAGATTATAGGGCGCCAGAAACTCGCAGATCAGGATCGAAAGATAAAGCACCACCAGAAAGACGCCGGACCACACGGCGATCTTGTGCTGACGGAACTGCCACCACATGAGGCGCAGCTGCGAGGCCTTGCTGAAGGCGGCCATTCCAGATGTGTTGGGTTCGATCAGCGAAGGATCGAAGGGTGCGGTCGAGACGTAATGGGGCAGCGTTTCGCCGGGTTTCGGAATGGACGAAGTCATTTGACGTTACCACCTCCGAAGCGGATTCTCGGGTCGAGTATGGCAAGGGCAATATCCGACACCAGAACGCCGATCACCGTCAGGAATGCCAGGAACATCAGGAACGAACCGGCCAGATACATATCCTGGCTCTGCAACGCCCTGATGAGCATGGGGCCAGTGGTTTCGAGTGATAGGACGACAGCGGTGATTTCCGCGCCTGATATGATAGCGGGCAGGATCGAACCGATATCTGAGATGAAGAAATTCAGCGCCATGCGCAGCGGATATTTGGTCAGCACCTTGAAGGGGTGCAGCCCCTTGGCGCGGGCGGTGACCACATATTGTTTCTGCAATTCGTCGAGCAGATTGGCGCGCAGGCGGCGAATCATGCCGGCGGTGCCCGCCGTTCCGATGATGAGGACGGGAATCCAGATATGTTCGAGGATCGATTTGAACTTCGCCCAGCTCATCGCCTGGTTCAGATATTCCCGGTCCATCAGATGGCCGATGGAGATGCCGAACCAGATATTGGCGAAATACATCAGGATCAGCGCCAGCATGAAGTTGGGAATGGCGATGCCGAGCAGGCCGAGGAAGGTGAGGCCATAATCGCCCCAGCTATATTTATGCGTGGCGGAGTAGATGCCGATCGGGAAGGCGATAAGCCAGGTGACGATGATGGTGACGAAGGAGACGAGCACCGTCAGCCACAGGCGGTCTCCCACCACATCGCTGACCGGCAGCTGATATTCGAAGGAATAACCGAAATCGCCGACCAGCATGCCGGTTGCCCAGCGGAAATAACGGATCGGGGCTGGCTGGTCGAAACCGTAACGGGCGCGTAGCTCCTCGATTTCGGCAAGGTTTGCCGTTTCGCCCATGGCGCGTAGCTCGGCGACATAGCTTTCGAAATAATCGCCCGGCGGCAGCTCGATGATGGTGAAAACCAGCATAGAGATCAGGATTAGCGTGGGGATCATGACGAGGACGCGCTTTAAAATATACCGCAGCATATCAGGCGTCTCCGTCGTACCAGAAGCTATCCGGCATATAGACGCCGAGATAGGATGTGGGCTCGTAACCGAAAAGCGCTTTTTCCGGCACGTTTCGCATGCGTTTGACGTGAACGACGGGTTGCAGCGCGCCGTTGACGATGCCGATGGAAAATACCTGCTGCGTATAAATCTCCAGCATTTCCAGCCAGATGGCCTCGCGCTCTTCCTCGGTGACGCTTCTGCGCCATTTTTTCAGCAGATCGAGCAGGTGCGCCGCCTCCGGCAGATCGGGCTCCTTGCCCTCGCGGCCGCCCGAAAGATAATGCACACCCCAGACCGGCCATTGCAGCTGGTCATCGCCGGTGGGGGCGAGGCCGGAAGGCAGCATGTCTGGTGTCGGAACACCGTTGTCCATGCCCATCCAAACGGACATCAGCACTTCGCCGCCCATGGCGCGCTTGCGGAAGACATCGCGCTGGGTGGGGCGGACGGAAACCGCAATACCGATATGTCGCCAGTGATCCGTCACCAGTTCCATCACGTCGGTTTCGAGCGTGCTTTCGCCTGTCGTCTCGACGATGATATAGGCCGGACGACCATCCGGCAGAAGCCGAAGGCCGGCATCGTCGCGCTTGTCGAGACCTGCTTCGTCAAGCAGCCTGTTGGCCGCCGCCCGGTCGAAAGCGCTCCAGGCATCGGCAAATTCCTGCCGGTAAAGCGAGCTTTCCGGGAGCACGGTATCGGCACTTTCCTTTGCCAGCCCGTAAAAGCAGACCATGTTGATTTCGTGCCGGTTTATCGCGAGCGACAGCGCCCGGCGCACGCGCACATCCTGAAAAGCGCTGCGCCAGACCGCGTCGGCGCAATTGAGATTGGGCAGCAGCGCGATGCGTGAACCCTGGGAGCGCTTGTAGAGATTGACTTTCAGGGGGAACCGCTTTTCGGCATCCTTCAGGAAGGTGTAGTCGGCAAAATCGAGGCCGAAATATTGCAGGTCGCTATCGCCCGATGCCGTCTTGGCCGAGATGATATCGGAGGAGGTGACGTTGAGCAGGAAACGGTCGAGATAGGGCAGCTGCAGGCCGTTTTCGTCGACCCGGTGATAATAGGGGTTGCGTTCGAACACGAACTGCTCAGAGGGCGGCGCGGTGGTGTTGCGCCAAGCATCCAGGGTCGGCAGATCGGGATTTTCGGGCCGCACCTGCCGCGACATCTTGATATGCAGCCCGCTCCAGTCATCCGTCTTGTTTTTCTTGATCAGCTTGGCGAGCTTTTCCGCCGTCTGATATTTGATGTGGAACTGTTTCATATAGGCGGCGGGCAGGAACAGCCGCGCCGGTGAGGCCGCTGCGAGTTTCGCCAGAAAATCCGGATTGGGGCCATCCCAGGTGTAGCGCACCGTCTGCCGGTCGATGACTTCGATAAGCGGCGGCTTCTCGTTGACCAGAAGTTCGATCGGCGGGCCGCCCTTGTGGATTTCCCTGTTGAGGGCGACGTCCTCCCAGAAATAGCGGAAATCCTCGGAGGTGAAATCGCTGCCGTCGGACCATTTGTGGCCCTCGCGCAGCTTGAAGGTGAAGATGCGCTCTTCCTGAACCTCGTAACTTTCGAGGATATCCGGATGCAGTTCGAATTTTTCGTCATAACCGACAAGACGGGCATAGCTGCTGATCGGCATCAGGCGAATGTCGCGCTGGCCGCCAATGAGCATACGCACCGAGCCGCCATGTTTTCCCGGCTCGCGGCCAAGCGCTTTCATGTCAATGACGCGCGGTTTTTTCGGCAGGCGCTCGGCCACGTCGGGCAATTCACCCTTTTCCCGTTTTTCCTTGAAATAGCTGGGGTCGGTGTAGGCGGCCCGCGCATAGGCCGGCAGGAAGACGGAAGCCAAGAGGGCAAGGGTGGTGCGACGCGTGATCAAGGGCGAAGCTCCCGGATATCGGCATTGCCGTTTGCAAGGACGAAATGGCCTTCGCCGAGATCGGCGGAAATCATGTCGCCATCACCCTCGTCACGAAACTGTTTACCCCAGTCGAATTTGCCCGTCGCGCTGATCTTGCCGATGGTGCGGAAATCGAGCGGGCGGTCGAGATCGGGGAAAGGCACGGCCGCCAGCAGGGATTTGGTATAGGGATGAACCGGAGAGCGCATCAGGATTTCGCGCGGCGCCAGTTCCACGATACGGCCTTCGCACATCACGGCCACGCGGTCGGCCATATAGTCCACCACCGCGAGATTGTGCGAAATGAAGAGATAGGTCAGCCCGAGATCCTGCTGCAAATCCTTAAGAAGATTGAGGATTTGCGCCTGTACGGAGACATCGAGGGCGGAAACGGGTTCGTCGCAGATGAGAAGTTCGGGGCCGAGCGCCAGGGCGCGGGCAATGCCGATACGCTGCCTCTGGCCGCCGGAGAAACTATGGGGGTAGCGGTTCAGCGCGCTTTCGCCGAGGCCGATCGCCCTGACAAGACCGCGGACTTTTTCCGCGCGGTATTTCGCATCTCCCCGCCCGTGGATTTCGAGTGGCTCGCTCAGGATATTGCCGACGGTCATGCGGGGGGACAGCGATGAAATCGGGTCCTGGAAGACCATCTGTATCTTCGAGCGCAGTTCTTTGAGATCACCATCCTTCGCATTGAGGACGTCGATATCGCCCTCTTTACGGTGAAAGGTTATCGAACCCTCATCCGGCCGCACGGCGCGCATAAGAATTTTACTCACGGTGGTCTTGCCACTGCCGCTTTCGCCGACCAGCCCGAGGCATTCGCCGCGACGGATTTCAAAACTGACGCTGTTGACCGCCTTCGTGGCGTTGGCGTCGCTTTTGCGGAACCAGCTGGATTTGCGGGTCGTGAAGGTCTTGCTGATGTTGTCGACGGTCAGAAGCGGACCGGGGGTTTTGTTGACCGCGGCGGTTTTTTTGCCAACGAGGCTTTCGTGGTCCACCTTGATTTCGCGCAGCGCCTTCAGTCTTTCGCCCGGCTTCATGTCGAAATGCGGTACGGCGGCCATCAGGCCCTTGAGATAGGGGTGCGCCGGCGCCTTGAAAATGTCATCGACGGTGCCTGCTTCCATGATCTCGCCCTGATAGATCACGGCGACTTCGTCGGCGATGTTGGCGACAACACCAAGATCGTGGGTGATGAGCAGCATGCTCATGTTCAGCCGGCTCTGGAGATCGCGCAGCAGCTTGAGGATTTGCGCCTGTATCGTCACATCCAGCGCCGTCGTCGGCTCATCGGCAATCAAAAGTGCAGGCCGACAGATGAGCGCCATGGCGATCATGGCGCGCTGGCGCATGCCGCCCGACAGCTCGAAGGGATACATGTTCACGACCTTCTTGGGGTTGGAAAACCCCACAAGGTCGAGCGTTTCATGCATTTTTTCCGCGCGTTCGGCCGGTGACAGGATGCTGTGAATCCTGAGCGCCTCGTCGATCTGGTTGCCGATGGTGTGCAGCGGCGAAAAAGATGTCATCGGCTCCTGAAAGATCAGGCCGATGCGATTTCCGCGTATCGAACGGATTTCTCGGCCGTCCTTCGGCAATTGCAGCAGATCGACAGGGCCGGCCGCGCCATTTTCCGGATCGGTGAATAGCACGCGTCCATTCACACGCGCCGTCTTGGGATGGATGCCCATGATGGTCTGGCCGATGACGGATTTTCCCGAACCGGACTCGCCGACGAGCGCTGTGACTTTCCCCGGAAGAATGCGAAGGCTTGTGCCCCTGACGGCATTGATGGTGCCGCCCATGAGAGAAAACGAGACCTGCAGATTTTCAATACGGAGCAAATCTGCGCCTGCGCTCATGCCAAAGGGTTCCTTGCCGTCTCTTTATCGTTGCGTTGTGACAATTTGCTTAGGAGGGCTTAAATCAACGTTATCGCAGGGTTTGTTGTCTGTCTATGCCTCTGAAACATCGAATTGTTTAGCAAATTCGAAGCCGGCTTCCGAAACACGACGGCTTGCCTGACGCCTTTTGTTTGGCGATATGTTAACGTGCGTTTCTGGATGAGGGTCCATGTCCGACAAGAAATATTACGACGCCCAGCTGGATAAAGCCCGGCAGTTGCAAAATGGCGGCCAGTATGTAGAAGCCAATGCGCTTCTCTTATCGCTGGTTGCAGCAAAGGACAGCCACCTGATGGGTGAGCGGACGGTGCTCGGCCTGCCGCGCCGCTTGCATGCGGCGAGGCTGCGCCTCGCCAAGGCCGAGGGCGATGTGATCGCCAAGATCGGTTATCAATATACGCTGGTTCCACCGCCGCAGGTGCTGGAGAAATATGCGCGGTTTTCCACGCAAGACCGTCGCGCGATCAGTGTCAAAAGCCGTGAAGATGTGCCAAGGCTCATCCACCAGATATGGATCGGGGAGAAAGCTCCGCCAGTGTCGGTTGAGGCATGGGCCGCCCACGCTTCGAACCACGGTTACGGCTATCGGCTCTGGCGGGAGGCCGATCTTGAGCGGCAAGGCGTGTTTTCCAACGGCGTCTTCAAAATCATGCTGGAAAAGGGCGATTATCCGGGCGCGGTGGATGTGGCCCGTTATATGCTGCTGGAGCGGTTTGGCGGAATCTATCTCGATTGCGACTGGTATCCGGCACGGGACGACGCGAGTTTCGATACATTCCTGCCTCTGACGGGGCTGACGGCGTTTGACGAAAAAACCCCGCGGGACACGGGGCAGGGTAGCATGCTGCTTGCCAATTCCTTCATAGCAGCGCCTGCCGGACATCCTGTTTTCAGCAGGATGCTGGAAGCCTTCCCCGGAATTATCGAAGACATGCCGCGCGCGCCCGCCTGGTGGTCGACCGGCCCCTTGATCTTCACCGTCATCGCCCGGGCAGGGAGCATCAGCCTCGCGCCGGCGGGGTTCGTTGCCGCGTCCCTTCCCGATCGCGCGCCTTTTGAGGCGGTGGAAGCGGTCAGGCGGGAACTTTCTACCGAGGCGAGCGGGTTGCTGATTGCCTGGAAATCATGGTGAGATTTCGTCGATGAGGTCTCTTGAAGAGCGCCAGCGGGCGGCGGGATGATCGGTGGTCACCTTGAAAAACCGTCTCAGAAAGCGCCAGACATTGTCATCATGGACGAGATGGTGGGTGAGGATGCCGGTCGTGCCGCCGTTTTCGGCGGTCATCAGGATGCGGGCGGCGGTTTCCGCAAAGAGCACGTCGTCGTCGCGGCCACCGCGGCTGCCGTGCCAGTCGATCACATCGACATGGGTGTTCAGGCAGGGCGGCAAGGTGCTTTTCTCCGGCCCGAAAACGGATAGGGCGCGATATCCGAGGCCCGCGAGTGCCTTCACGATACCGGGATCTATGCGGTTCCACGGCGGCACGAGCATCGGCACCAAACGCCCGCCATGCAGGTCGTGGAGTTTATCCAGGCCGGATTGCAATTCATCGAGAACGACAGCGGGATCGCGATGCGATCCGAGTTCCTGTTTCTTTTCCTTCTCGCTGGCATAATTCGTATGGGACCAGCCATGCACGGCGACCTGGGCAATGTCCGACACATCCAGATGCCGTGCGAGCTTATCGGTCGTCATCTCGGGGATGACCGCGAGCGTGACCGGAGCGGAAAAGCCGCCGCAAAGATCGAGCAACGTGTCGAGCGCGGGCGTCGGCTCCACCGCATCGTCGTCGCGGAGCCAGAGATCGGCGGATATGCCGCGCCGCCCGCATTCGTCGAGTGCCGCAACGAGTTTTTCCAGACTCATGATGTTCGCGCCTTTGCTTGCAGCAGTATATGGTTCAGTTCTTTTGCGGCGTTTTCCAGAGACCGTTCATTCCTGACGAACTGCCGGGCCGTCTGCGCCAGTTCTTTGCGCTGTGTGTCGTCGCCGAGCAGGGTTTTAATCGCGTCGGCATAGGCGGCTCTATCATTTTCTGGTGTCAGTAATCCTGTGGCGCCGGATTTTACCACTTCGGGGACGCCAGCCACTTCTTCGGCCACAACGGGCAAGCCGGCAGCCTGCGCCTCGAGATAGGCGAGACCATAGGCCTCGCCATGGCCCGGCCAGACATAGAGAGAGGCTTTTGAAAGAAGCATGGCGATCTCGGTCGCGGTTTTTTCCCCGTGCCAGACGAGACGGCGATTGGGAAACGCGCTGAATATGGCCTGCACGGCCGTGCGTTCCGGTCCGTCGCCGACGATATCCAGCGTCCAGTCGAGATCCTGCGGCAACAGGGCGAGCGCTTCGGAAAGGGCGCGGTAGCTGTCGAGCTTGTCACCCGCCCGCATCATGGCGACGGTGATGAGCCTTGCAGGTGTCGGCTGGGGTGAGTTTCTGAGAAAGGCCTCGGCATCGATGAAAGGTGGCAGCATGGCCCAGCGAAGGGCGGGCGAGGCCCGCAAGAGGCCTTCACGATCCCGTGCGGTGAAGCAGATATTGATGGCGGCGGCGTTCCATGCGGCCAGCAACCCATCCTGGACCGCCTGCCATCCCATCCCGTTTCGCTTCGGTGAGTAGGACGCTTCGGCAGTGACATAGGGGATGCTGAAACGTCTGCCCAGTTCCGGTCCAAGCAAGTCCGGTGCCTTGTAATAGGGGTGGTAACAAAACCAGAGATCCGGCACGCCCTCCCGCTCCCAGCGTCGCGTGATGACCTCGATTTCCCGCTCTGCCTCATCGGCGAGCAAGACTCTTGCCGGGGCATCCGCCTGTTTCAGAAAACTGCGCAATTCCGAGGCAACGGAAACATCGTGACCGCCAATCGTCATCGCTTTCATCAACAGGCGAGCCATCAGCCGGTCGCCGGAGGGAACCGGATGGTTGGGAGATTTGAGCGGCGCATAAAAGGCGATCTTCATGGCGAAGGTTGTGCGTTGCCGGGGGCTCGCGCGTCAACCGGAATTTGAAAGGCCCGAGCCTTGACAGGTCCGTCATTCTTGCCCAACTGAGAGGCATCTTTTGCACATGCGCGGAGCGTGACACGCTTTGACTTCCCCAGACATCTCCCGGAACCTGCTTTCCAGTATTGAAAACAAAAGCGCCAAAGCGGGGGTGATCGGCCTCGGCTATGTCGGTCTGCCGCTTGCCATGACGATCGCCAGGGGCGGTTTCAAGGTTGTCGGTTTCGATATCGATCCCGGCAAAATTACCGCGATCGAGGCCGGCCGCAGCTATATCGAGGCCGTTTCCGATGAGGTGCTGGCGAGTGTGAGACAGGATGAAGGTTTTGTCGCCACCTCGGATTTCTCCAAGCTGGCCGAATGCGATGTCATCGCCATCTGCGTGCCCACGCCCCTGACGAAATATCGCGAGCCGGACCTTTCTTATGTCGAAAAGACCTGCCGCGATATTGCCGCCCATCTGCGCAAGGGGCAGCTCGTGGTTCTGGAATCGACCACCTATCCCGGTACGACTGACGGGGTGGTAAAGACCATTCTGGAAAGTGCCGGGCTTGTCTCCGGCGTCGATTTCTTCATCGGCTTTTCACCTGAACGGGAAGATCCCGGCAATCGCGATTTCGAGACCTCGACCATTCCGAAGGTTGTCGCTGGCGATGGCGAGGCGGCCGGAAAGCTGATGGCGGCATTTTACGGTTCGGTGGTCAAAAAGATCGTCCCCGTCTCGACAAACGCCACGGCCGAGGCGGTAAAAATTACCGAAAACGTCTTCCGGGCCGTGAATATCGCGCTGGTCAACGAACTCAAGGTCGTCTACGAGGCAATGGGCATCGACATATGGGAAGTGATCGATGCGGCGAAGACCAAGCCGTTCGGTTTCATGCCGTTTTATCCCGGTCCGGGTCTCGGCGGCCATTGCATACCGATCGACCCGTTCTATCTCACCTGGAAATCGCGTGAATATGAATTGCCGACGCGATTCATCGAGCTGGCCGGAGAGATCAATACCGGCATGCCGCGTCATGTCATCGGGCGGGTCGCGGAGGCGCTCGATATTCATTCCGGCAAGGCGCTCAGCCGCTCGAAGGTGCTGGTCGTCGGGCTCGCCTATAAAAAGAATGTGCCTGACATTCGCGAAAGCCCCTCGCTGAAGCTCATCGAGATTATTCAGGAGCGTGGCGGCGAAGCGGCCTACTTCGATCCCTTTGTTGCAGAAATCCCGAAAACCCGGGAGTATAGCCATCTGATGGGCATGAAATCCGTGCCGTGGGAAAGGGAGGCGATCGGCGCTTTCGACGCCGTTCTCGTTGCGACCGACCATGACAACGTCGATTATGCCGCTCTAAGCGAATGGGCGCCGCTTATCATTGACACGCGAAATGTTTTCGCGCGTCGGGATATGGCTGCAAAACACATCATCAAGGCCTGATAATATGAGCAGACTCGATAGTTTCATCCGCCGGCTGACCGCGCAGCGGGATATTCTCAACCATGTTGCAGCTGATCTTGATCTGCCGGGTGAAGGCGCGCTTATGGAAATTGGCCTTGGCAACGGGCGCACTTTCAACCATCTGCGGGAGCTGTTTCCCAACCGCCGCATTGTCGCTTTCGACAGGGCCATGGGTGCGCACGCTTCCTCCGTTCCGGTGCAGGAAGATCTGGTGATCGGTGAAATATCGCAAACCGCTCCAGCTTTCATTGGCAAGGAAGCGGCGTTCGTGCATGCCGATATCGGCACGGGTTATCCGGAAAAGGATGCTGTCACCCTCACATGGTTGCCCGATCTTGCGGCGGGCATGTTGGCGAAAGGCGGCATCGCGGTCAGCGGCTTGCCTCTGGATCATCCCATGCTGAAGCCTTTGCCGGTGCCGGCAAGCGTACCGACGGACCGCTATTTTCTGTATCGCAAGATTTGAGATTGGACGCTCCGACACTCGTGTCTGGGCTATCTCATAAATAGCGCTCGCTCTCTTCTTTCGAGAGCAGGAAGACCTTCATTTGCGAGTTGCGGCCGCGGATGGCGATTTCTTCGCTTCTGAGATCGGCAATCTCCTGTCCCGCCTGAATGATGGCCGGTTCGGAAACAACGATGGCGGCGCCGAATTCCTTGGCCTTGGATTCGAGCCTGCTTGCCACGTTGACGGTATCGCCGATGGCCGTGAGGGTTTTGGCCGCGCCATATCCCATGACGCCGACGATGCTCGGACCGGAATGAATTCCGACGACGACTTCCAGGCGGACGGTGAATTGTTTCTCCAGCCCCTCGTTCAGGATTGCGATATCCCGCAATATGGTTGCGGCCGCCTTCATGGCTTTGCGGCAGGCATGTTCCGCGTCCTCGCCAAGTCCGAAAAGCGCCATGGCGCCATCGCCGATGAATTTGTCGAGATGGCCTTCCGCCTGCTCTACCGCCTGCCCGACGATGGTGAAATAGCGATTCAGAAGGAAGACGACATCATAGGGCAGCTTCGCTTCGGAAAGCGTGGTGAAGTTGCGCAAATCGCAAAAAAGTATGGCTATTTCTTCTTCCCGGCCGGGGCGGGCCGGTTGTGCATCGGCTGGCAGGTCGCTCTGCTGGGGCGGCGAAACGAGAAGCGCGATATCAATATCGCTGGTGGGGCGTAGCTGGCAGCCGAGCCGGACATCGGAATCGGCATGGATGCGCCTCAATGTGGTTTGCTCAATGTCTCCCGGTGGCGGCAGCGGGCCTTTGCTGTTCAGAACCTTGACACGACAGGTTGAGCAGCGCCCTTTGCCGCCGCAGACGGAATAATGCGGAATTCCGGCAAGGCGGCTCGCTTCCAGAATGCTGAGACCGGCCGGTACATGCGCCTGCGCGCCGTGTTCATAGCGGATTTCTATCGCCGTCAATCGTTGCCGAAAGCTGCGTACGCCACGCATGGCGAAGACCAGCATCACCGCGCCGACGAACAGCGTCTCCGCTGTGCCGGTGATGAAACGGATCCGTGTTTCCATTTCCCGCTGCAGTGGCAGCTCGTCCTTTTGAATCGTATTGTCGACAAGTCCGGGCGGAAGCGCGTATTTTTTGTCTATTTCCGCCAGCCATCGACCGGCATCGCTGAAGCCCAGCAGCGCCAGAAGCGGCAGCATCACGGCCACCGTCATGAACAGCCCGGCTATTCGCGGATACCAGTCTCGATAACGCAGCCAGAAATAGAGGCCAATGCATCCGTGGACCCAGATCACGATCAAGGCGAGGCTTTGCCAGGCGCCCTGTATCGGGTTGTTGATCCACAGCCTGCGGATGACCGAATAATAGCCGACATCAATGCCATAAAGCATATGCGACACACGGATATTGACGGCGTGGCCGATGATCAGGAACGGGATAGACAGACCGAAGATGATCTGAAGTGCTTCGCGGAGCGGCATTCGCAGTGTTCTGCGCAAATAAAGCGAGCGTAGAACAAGACAGACATGCAGCACGACCGAACCGTAAAAAAGCAGGCTGCTGACGGGATTGAGCCAGATCAGGCTGAACCATTTTCGCGCCCGTTCGGCGGTATCGATGGAGATGAGTGCGAGGGAGTGATTGAAAAGGTGGGAAAATACGAAAGCAAATATGATGAGGCCGGACAAAATCCGGGCGCGTCTCAAATTGGTCTCCGAAAAGAAACGGATCATGCAAATCCCATCATGTGGTCATTCGGCGCAGAATCATCATGTCGTAAGTGGTGGCACCCTTATTGCAGGCCGTCTCGTGGCAATATCGTGGAGCAATCGATCGGGAACGGTCAATTGTGCGTGTTCGAATGCCCGCGTCGCATAGGATATTGAAATCAGGATTTCGAGAAGGCGGTCTCGCAAGTTGACTTCGCCGGAGCCAGATTGCGTCAAAGCACTATGATCTGCCCGTCCATGGCCGCGAACGCACCGCTGAACTCGGCTTTCGCCTGTTTTTCGATATTATCCAGTTCTTCGTCGCTGCGGCTTGGGGCGTGATGGATGAAGCCGACATTTTTTGCACCTGCAAGCTTGGCGAGGCGGATCGCCTGTTGCCAGGAGGAATGGCCGTAACCACGGTATAGGCCCATTTCCTCATCGGTGAACATGGCATCATAAAGGAAAAGGTCGACGTCCCTGATCAGATCGAGCACAGTTTCGTCGATGCTGCCCGGCTCATGTTCGGTATCGGTGATGATGGCGAGGGACTTTCCTTCCCAGTCCAACCGGTATCCGATGGCGTTGCCTGGATGATTGAGCATTCCGGTCCTGATCGAAAGGCCGGGATGCACATCGAGCACGTCACCCGGCATGAAGTCCCGCGTGTCGATTTTTGCGCAGCAAATTTCCAGCGGCACGGGGAACCAAGGCGGGCTCATGAAGTCCTTGAGCATTTCCCGGGTGGTCATGGTGCCAGCGAGGTGACCAGACCAGATGGCGACATCGTTGGAGCTGTTATAAAAGGGCTTGAAATAGGGGAAGCCGACAATGTGGTCGTAATGGCAATGCGAGAAAAACAGGTTGACGTCAGTAATGCCTTCCGCCCGCAGAGCAAGGCCGGCAGGATGCAAGCCCGAACCCGCATCGAACAAAAGAACGTGATCGCCGCATCTCACCTCAATGCAGATGGTATTCCCGCCGTATTTTCGGAAGTTTTCACCTGAAACAGGAAGCGTTCCCCGCGCACCCCAGATCTTTACCCGAAAATTTCTATTACTTTCCCGACGTGTTGTGTCGGAATCCAACGCCATAGCACACCCCAATAACAACGGAATCTTGCACGCTTCCTCCCATGAAGCCCGTTGTCTCTATAGATTCTTATTATCCGCCCTCGTAGGAGCGGCTGCCTTTACCCCTTATTCAGTCAGCATTTCATTTATATTGCAATAGTACGACATTTATTTTTCCAATATCGCCATTCACGGTAGCAAGGAATTGTTGATTATGTTTTGGCGCTCGCCCGTGCTTTGGTCAGTTCGGTCGTCGTCTGGGTGAGGCGTTCCGCCAGAACGCGCATGACCTTGATTGTGATGTCGGGGAAATCTGACATGAGCTTGAAAAATTGCTCTTTTCCGATGCGCAGAGCCTCGACATTGGTGGAGGCGCGAACGGTTGCGGTTCTGACGCTGTCGCAGAGGATGGCGATTTCGCCGACAATGGCGTTACCGGTCATTTCGGCCACTTTCAGTGTGCCCGATGGAGAATCGACCAGAACATCCACTTTTCCGGTCAGGAGAACATAGGCCGCATCGCCGACATCTCCCTGGCGGAAGAGTATATCCCCGGCGTGATAGGACACCCGGTCGGATGCGAATGCGAGCAGCTTGAGTTTGGACGGTTCCATTTCCGAAAAAAACGGGACCCTCTTCAACATCTGAATTTCGTCTTTAAACAGCATTGCCTTACCCTGTTCTTGTTCCACCTCGGTCACATTCTTGGATTTATGTCGCGACCATGTCCTTGAATGTACCGTTTTCCTCGGCGAGAGTCTCGTAACTTCCGTCAGCCGTGATCAGGCCCTGGTGAACAACGATCACCCGCTCGAACATGCGTGAAAGATGTGCATTCGAGAGAACCCACATGATCGAGGGGTTATTGTTGTTCTGTTTCAGGAGTGTGATGACCCGTTCGACAATTTCTTCCTGCTGTCGGGGGTCGAGGCCGGGGAGGGGGCGGTTGAAGACGTAATAATCGGATTTGCGGATCAATGCGCGGGCAAGGTTGAGTTTCTGGCGCTGCAGCGGGCCAAGGCGCTTGCCGCCGGCGCCGAGGTTAAAGTCCAGCCCCACGGCCAGCACACGTTCATAGACACCCTGCTTGCGCATGACATCTGCGACAATGCGGGTGATGCGCCGCGAGGCGTCAGTATAGCGGTGACTGACCTTGCCGAAGAGAATATTGTCCAGCAGGCTGGTGGCGCTCATATATTTGGTCGGATCGTAGATTTCGATTACGTTTTTCAGGCTGTCGGGCAGGTTCTCGTGGAACATGTGCCGGACTTCGACGATCCGCTCCATGATTTCCGGTGACAGCAGGCCGAAACGCTGGCGAGGTTCTATGTAGAAAAAGCTCAACCGCAACATTGCGCGCTTTTCACTTTCATTGGCCTCGTCGAAACCCTTTCCCTGAAGTCGTTGCAGCATCTGCTGATAGACCGGAATGTCGTCTGGCGTCATGAAGGTGAGCTGTTGGAAGAAGGGGTGGTCTCCCGGCAGGTCGGCGAAGATTTCCACGATGTTCTCGGCAATCGTGTAGCCCATTTCGAACAGGGTTTTGACGAGGCCGGTTTCGCGCATCAGCGAACGGAAATAGTCGCTCTCGATGACGGTTCTGATTGTCTGGGAGGAGTCCCGCATGGTGCCGAACAGCAGGTTTTCGCCGACCGTCGCCTCGCTGTTATAGCTCTCCAGTTCAAAAGGTGCGATGAGACCGCTCAGATTTTCCTTTTCCAGCTCGGTGCGCAGGACATGCCTGAGTTCCACCATGCGGGCGGCAAGATGCAGGTCGGTCAAAGGATCGATAGACGAACGCAGCGCAAATTCGAGAATATCCTGCGACAGTTCCACGCTGTCGAGGACGGCCAGAATGGCCTGGATGAGATTCTCCGGCTTGCCATCACCTGCAGGACTTGAGGCGTAGTCGATCCATTCGCTGTTGATATCGATCAGCAGATTGCCCGCCATCCTGGCTTCACGGATTTCCCACTTACGGTGTTCCAACGCGGCGCCCTCATAGTTCTTGTCCGCAAGGGGGGCGTGTTTGAGGCCGTAAAGCAGATTGTCCTTCAGGCTGGCGTGGAAGAAATAGCTGTCCGAGGAGACATAGGAAATGCGTCTTCCGGTCAGCGATTCCGGCAGTTCCAATATATCGACGTCGTTGATGCTGATCTTGCCCGAGGTCGGCCAGAGCGTGCGGCCGATTGCATCCGCCAGCGCTTCGGCGCCTGAGCCGCCGACGATGGCGATAACCTCGCCCGGCTCGACCTTCAGCGATGCCTGTTCCAGAAGCCGGCTGCCGCTATCGTCCTCGAGCGTCAGATTGGCGACGACGATCGGGGCGGTGATCGCCGCGACTGCGCCGGGAGACAGTTTCTGCACCTTTTCGTCGATCATGTTCGGGGCGTCGAATTGCTCGAAGACCTGCTCGTATTTCACCTGCACGTCCTGACGCGCCTGATCCCAGTCAATCAGTTCTTTCAGCGGCCCCGGCAATTCCTTGTAGGCATTGATGACGGCGACCAGCTGCCCGACATCAAGGCTGCCTTTGAGGGTCAGATAACCGCCAAGCGCATAAAAGAAGAACGGCGTGAGCTGGGCGAGGAAGTTGTTGATGAATTTGACCAGGAACTTCCACTGATAGAGATCGTAGCGGATCTTGAAAATGTCACCGAGCCGGTGCGCAGCATCCGCGCGCTCGTAATTGGACGTGTCATAGGCGTGGATGGTGCCGATACCGTCAACCATTTCGCCGATGCGTCCGGCAAGCTGGCGCGCACTCAGCTGCCGCTGACGTCCGAGTTCGATAAGGCGGCGGCGCATTTTGGGAATGATACCCACCTGGATCGCCGCCATGAAAGCCGCGATCAGGCCCAGCCAGAAATTCTGAACGAGAATGAAGAAGAGCGCAGAGAGCGCCTGGCCGCCGAGAAGGGCCGGCTGCACGAAGGCGTCACCGGTAAATCCACCGAGCGGCTCCACCTCGTCCTTCACCATGCTGGAGATTTCAGCGCCCTTGACCCGCTTGAAATGCGAGGGCGGGAAACGCAAAATCTTGTCTATGAGCTCGAAGCGGATACGTCGCAGGAGCCGTTCGCCAAGGCGGCCCTTATATGTGTTGATGTAATATTTGAAGAGCCCGTTGACGATAACAAGCGCAAGAAACGTCAGGCTTAGCGCCATCAGCATCGACATGCGGTCGAGTTCGAGCCCGGGGAATAATGTCACAGTGCCCCAATAGGGAATATCGACCGTGAGATGCATGAAAAGCTGTGTCGCATTCGCCCCTTCGAAACCATCCCCCTGAATTGGGCCGTTGACGATTTGCTTGGGCAGATCGAAGGCGAGGAAATAGGGAATCATCGACAGAGCCACGATCAGCAGAATGAAAAGCTGCTGCCGCCTCGTGTGCGACCAGATATAACGCGTAAGGCTTTGTTCCATATAAAACTTCTATGACCTGTCGGGCGTGGCCCGGGGTGTTGGTTTGCGCGGTGTCTAGACGATCCTGCGGCTGGGTGGCGCAACCTCCTCCTGCAAATAGGTATGGGACTCGCTATTTATCAGTATATTCAAGCGGTTTCGAGCGAAATAGCGGCCCCGTCGCGACTAGCCCGCCATCCCGGCGTTCGGTTTTACAACGGGTGGGCGGCAATGGATATAAATGCGACTATATTTTTAGACTTCTCTAATGTTGTTGTTTTTATTGTAGATCAGGCGGTAAGACGTTTCGATATAAGGATCCCGTAATGGTTGAGCCAGACACTGGCGCAATGATGGCAAGGTCGATGGCGATAGATATTTCAGAGCGTACAGCAAGCGATCCGTCTCTTGATGCATTGTCGCTTTCCGGCATTGCCTCGAACGGGGCGGTTGCGCATCCGGTCTCTTTTGATGGGCTTACAGGGATTTTCCATCCGGCGCGCAAGGACGTCAGACAGCGCCATGCCGTTCTTTTCGTCAGCCCGTGGGGCATGGAGGAGCTGTGCAGCCGCAAGTTTCAACGGCTGCTGGCCGAGCGGTTGGCCGCTTGCGGTGTCGCCAGCCTGCGATTCGATTATTTGGGCGCGGGCGACGCTTTCGATCCTGATGATGCGGGCCGTGCAGCGGACTGGATTTCCGACGCGCGCGCGGCGTTCAACTGTCTGAAGCGTCTTTCCGGCTGCGCCGAAGTGGTCGTTGTCGCTCAGGGCCTCGGCTGCCTTATCGCTGCGCAGGCGTTTGCCGATGTCCCCGCTGTGAGTTCCATGGCGCTTCTGGCGCCGGTCGTTTCCGGCCGCGCCTATCTGCGTGAGTTGGCGATGTGGTCCTCCATGATCGATGACGGCCTCGGTCTTCTGCCTACGCAACGCATGGCGGAGGCGGGATCGATTGCCGGCATGGCCATGCCCGCCGGTGTTGCGGATGCGATCAGGAAGGCCAATCTTTCAAGTCTGACCGCTGCTCCGGCGCGCACCATTCTGGTGCTCTCCCGGCCAGGCCGCGTAACGGATGCCGATTTCACCAGGCATCTCGTTGCGATTGGCGGTTCGGTGGAGGAGGCGGAGTTTTCAGGTTACGACGATCTCGTCTCCAGCCCCACGCTCTCGAAAATATCCGACGATGTGGTCAACCGGCTCGTCGTTTGGATCCTCTCCCAGACCCATGCCGAGAGTGCGGTGACCCCCGAGGAGGATTTCACCGTCAATGCTCCGCAGCGTGGGCGCGGTTTTATCGAGCAGCCGGTGCAATTTGGCGAAGGCGGGCGGCTTTTCGGTGTTTTTTGCGGGCCGGATGGTCGGGAGGTGGTTTCTTCGGTTCTTCTGCTTGGCGCCGCTTATGACCGGCATGCGGGCTGGGGCAGGCTTTCGGTGCAGATGGCCCGTGCATTGGCGCGCGAGGGGGTGGCATCTCTTCGCTTCGACGCCGCCAATATTGCCGACAGCCCTCCGGTCAAAAACGTGCCCGAGCAGGTTCTTTACGATACCGCGCAAAATGACGACGTGGCCGCCGCACTCGATTTTCTCGGCAAGCGTGGTAAGGGACCTTTCATTGCGGCGGGCCGGTGCAGCGGCGCTTATCTCGCCTTCAACAGCGCAATCGCCGATGAGCGGATCGGCGCCGTGGTCGCGGTCAATCCGGTTGTCTTCCATTGGCGCAAAGGCCGCTCGGTGGATGAGGCCCTGCATAAACGCCCGCGTTCCTTCGGGGAATACAGCCAGCGCTTTCGACAGGGCGCGACATTCAGGCGTCTCATCAGCGGTGATGTCGATGTGGCAAGTGCGGGGCTGAATATCGTCAAGGCGACGATCAAGAGGCTTTCGACAAAAACGGCGAGGCTGTTCCGCAGGGGCAGCGAGGAAGGGCGTGCCGTCTATGGCGCATTCGACAAATTGAAAGCGAATGATACCGCCGTTCATCTGCTCTACAGCGACAACGACGATGGTCTGGAGCACTTCCAATATTACTTCGACGCCAATGGCGAAGGACTGGCGGCCTATAAGAACGTGTCGCTGACCATTATTCCCGATGCCGATCACAATCTTTCAACGCCGGAAGCCAGACAAGTCTATATCGACGCGGTGAAGCGGCTGGCTCTCGAGCATTTGCAGTAAAATGCCTGGCCGTCATCCCCTAGAAGGAAAATCGCCGGCTGGAACCCAGTGAGACGACCTCTCCGGAAGGAGGAGCTTCCGTCGCCGGGGTCTCCGGCAGGAGGCTGATTTTTCTGGTTTCGCCGGGGCCGAGATGGAACCAGTTTTCCGAGGCGTAATAACCCTGCACTTCGACATGGACGGATTGCGCCAGTCGGTCCGTGCCGATTTCAAGAGACCAGTTGCCGCTCGTTTCACTGATCGCGGCCTGAAGGTTTGCGGCGTGCAGCGCCTTTTTACGGCCGAGAGGGAAATGGAATGCGTCGGCGATCACATGTCCTGTCGCAACGTCGCGAAGCCGGGCGACGGTAACGTCATGGGATGGAGGGCCGAAACGATAGGCATAGGTCGTGTCGAAAAAGGCGCCGAACAAATCTGTTGCGGCAATGGTCTGGCTCTGTCGGGGTAAAAGCGTGAGCGGTCGTTTGGCGTGGACAACGGGTTGCACACCTTCGCGCAGGCAGCTCAGTTCCAGCATGGCTTCGAGGCCGCCGCCGGTCTCGTTGATGAGGTGTATATCCAGCCCGTTCGTGCCCTCATCGGAAAAAGTAACCTGAATGGGACGGAACGCCCTTTTCAACGCGTGCCAGACAGATTTGGGCCGGCCGGTGGCATCGATGACACCCCAGCCTGCGCCGGGAACGAGATCTTGCAGGGTCCAGACCAGAGCGCCCTGACAGGAGGAGCCGCTGCGCCGCCATTCGGCGAAAGTCGCCTCCATGACCTCGGCTGTGGCGGCCCGGGACATGTCGAGATAAAGGCCGCCGTCTTCGCGACGCAGAACATCCGGTTCGACGCCGTAGAGCAGGTTCAGATAATGGCCGCGAACATCCTCGAAGTCCCAGGATGCCCCACGATCCCGCGGCGCGCACGCCTTCCATCGCGGATCGTGCACGGCCACGCCGGGTAGATATTTGTCCAGTGTTTCCTGTTCGGGAATATTGGCGAAGGCGAGGCATTCGGCGGCGAAGCGCAGATCGGCGCGGCGCGCATCTTCCAGCGGGCGGCAATACGCGCCCACGCCGTAATAGTGGCCGACCCCGGCGTTGGGAAAGAAGGGCAATGCACCGCCGGAGGGGGAATTGGCGACATAGGCTGCATCCGGCCGTTTCTCGGCAAGGAGTTCCGGCAGAACCTCCTCGGTGAGCGTTCCCTTCCATATCTGTTCCGGCAGACCGAGCATCGCGCCCTGCTGGTACATTTCACTGCCGCCACAAAAGACGGTGAGCGATGGAGAAAGCGCGGTGGCTTCGAGGAACTGCGAGATTTCCGTGACGATATGCTGGCGCAGGCTCTCGTCCTTTGCCGGGTAATCGAAATTGGCGAGCATGGCGTCCTGCCAGACCATAATGCCCAATTCGTCGCAAAGCGCGAAAAAATCCGGCGTCTCATAAGCCATGGTGCCGCCGATGCGGATCATGTTCATGCCGGCTTCCGCGGCTTTTTTCAGCCAGGGCTCGTAGTCCGGCCGTGTTCCCGGCAGGCGCACGATATCGGCCGTCGTCCAGACCGCACCGCGGCTGAAGACCGGCTGACCGTTCACCTTGAGGCCGAAACCGTTACCGTCTTCGCCATGATCGATCTCGACCCGCCGGAAGCCGGTGCGCCCCAGCCTATGTTGTTCGCCGTCCAGTTCCAAAAGCGTGTCGTGCAGCGCAGGCCTGCCATGGGTGTGCGGCCACCATGTTTCGACATCGGGTATGTGGAGCTCGCCGGAAAACTTGCCGTTCTCATCCTTGGAAAGATCGGCGCTATAACCCGCGCAGCCAAGCCGTGCCGATTGTATGGGCCGGCTGGTTTCCAGCGAGATGGCGACAATCCCCGTTCCAGCCTCGTCCAGTGAAGATCGGAGCGTGCAAAGTACAGCTTCCTGTCTGATCAGACTGATGGGCCGCCATGGGCCGGCGGCGTGGATTTCCGGGCACCAGCCGGGCATGTAACCGAGTGCGGTGGTGCGGATCAGACGCAAACCCTGGGTATTCATCATCTGCGGCCGCCAGCGGGCGCGGGGGCCGGTTTTTTCAAGTCTCGGCGCAAGCGCCCGGAAGCAGATGCAAAGCTCGTCCGCGCCCGTGAGTTCGACCGGCACTTCCAGCCTTTCGAACATGCTCTGGCTCGCGGCGATCAGCTCGCCATTGAAGAAGATTTCAGCAATGGTGGAGAGACCATCGAAGCGCAGGGCGGCACGCTCCCGGGCATCGGAAATCATTGTCAGTCGGTACCAGGCATCCCTGTCATTGAGGGGGCGCGGAGCGAGACGGTCGAATTTTCCGGCCGCCTCCAGAGCCTGCGCCACGGTGCCGGGAACGGAAACGTGAAGGCTTTCGAGCGATGCGGGAATATCGGCCGGCGTCTCATAGGCATCGGCCGGTGTCAGCGTCAGCGTCCAGCCTTCACTCAGCGATTCCTCGCTTTCGCCGGGAAGATAAGTCCTCACGCGGCCTCGCTGGCATCAGTGAGTTTAGTCGAAAGCGCTTCCATTACGCCGTCCCATGCATCCGCTGCTGGATCGAGCACGGTGGCCAGCGCATCAAATTTGCGGCGGGTGACGGCGCGGGCAAGCTGGAACTGCACGGTCTTGGCAACCTCGGAAATCTTGAGCGCGTGGTCTCTTGCTTCATAAAAACCGTCCGCGTCCAGCCATTCGAAGTGGCTTGCCGCCAGTTCGAAATTGGCGCCGAGCTGGCGCAGCGTGTTGAACGCGTATTTGTGAAAAAAACCGAAGGGTCGGTCGGCGACCTTTTCCACCTGCGTCGGAAAAACGCCGGCAAAAGCGCGGACCGGATTGGTGGAGGGCCGTCTGGAAAAATGGAACTTCAGGAGCCGTTCGGCCGTCTTGCGAATATGTGCGGGCGAGGGGCTGCTATCCGCGAATTTTGCAAATTCGGTATAGGGCAGGAAGGGTGGGTCGGTCTCGGCGAGATGATGCTGGAACAGACCGTCAAAATCTTCGCCTGCAAGATGGAAAAAGCCGGCATTGTGGAAATAGTCGAGTTCGCGGTTTTCGAGGTCGAGCCGGTTGATGGCGACGGTGGTCTTGCCATGTTCTTTCCGATAGCCCACCCCATGGGTATCAGGCATATAGAAGCTGTCCATCTCGATCAGGCAGATGCGGCCGCGTGCGAGCTGCGCGTCGATGTGATTTTCCACCCTGTCGAAGATCGCAAGCTCGGTGGTGCGAACGCCATAAAGCGCCTCGAGGTCTTCCAGCGGCACCTTGAAGAAGGTGAACTGGTCGCCTTCGAAATCCTGCGTCAGCGTGAAACCGAACATGGCCTCTGGCGGCAGGCCCTTCGAGGCCAGCACTTCGATCCACAAATCGATGTAGCAATTGGTTTCCGGCCACATTCTCTCGGAGGAATGGAGCGGATGCTGCACATAATTTTGGGGATCGAGACCGGGAAAAATCTGCCGCATGAATGATCAGCCCCAGAGCGTTTCCACGACCTTCGCAGGCCATTTCTTCACATCGAGACCATGATGCGCAAACAGCGCCAGCGCGATGCGCTCAAGGCCGAAACCGACGCAGGCGGTATGGGCAACATCGCCATTATCGAGGTTCAGGCCCCACTTCTGGCCGAAGGCATCCTGGTGGTAGTTGAAACTCATGCAGGCTGTTGGGTTCGTCGTCGATGTGACCGGGATCAAGAGTTCGAATTTCAGGTTCTGGTCGCGCTGGTTGTTGGCGAGCATTTTTCCGGCGCGGCCGAAGAAGGGATCGTTGGCGATATCGATGGTGACGTCGAGCCCGACCGCTTTCATCATTTCCACGCCGCGATCCATCCAGGTCTGGCGGAATTCGGTGACGTCGGATTCGGTGCCCATGCAGACATATTCGCGCATGCGGAAAAGCTGCTGGCGGGCCGGGTCCTTGGAAGGCTCATGGCGGAAGCAATAGGACTGGATGTCATAGAGGCCGCCGCCGGCAGGTAGCGCGCCGCGCTTGGCAATCGTCGGATAGAGCGGGTAGCAGGCCGCCGGCGTCAGCACGATGTCGGTTGCTTTCTGGTCCTTGGTCCAGTCGCCGCCCTCATCCATCGTCTTCAGCAGGCTGACATGGTCGAGCTCACAGCCGCAGAAGGAATGGACCGTGCCGGCGAGCTGCGGGAAGCTCTTCATGTAACCGCTCTTTTCGAAATAGGCGCGGTTGATGCCGGGCGGGAAGCGGATCGCTTCGGCGCCGTCAGCGCCACCGGTGCGGTCGATCAGCCGCTCGAAGGCGGCAATCACATCCTCGAACTGGCCGCTGCGTCCATAAAGACCGTCCACACCGGTTTCAATCAGCAGGCCTTCTTCGAACAGTCGATCGAGAAACGATGTTTGCATGTCCATGGTCTTATCCCAAGAGGCTGGTGTCCTGCTTGTGAACCAGCAGGAGATTGGCGGAATTGCCGAGAATGCGGTCGTTGGAAATCATCAATCGGGCGGAATGTGCGTCGCGCAGATGCCGGCCGAGACTGTAGGGTGTGCCGTTCTTGTAGCCCATGATGCCGCAGACCAGCATGGCGTGGTCGATGATCTCGAGAATGGTTTCCGAAGAGCAGATCTTCACATTGTTCATGGCGACGGCAAAGGCCATCGACATCAGTTTTTCGGGGTCGCTCTTGGTGTCCTCGTAAGCCTTGATGCCGGCGATGATGTTGGATTTCACGACCTGCAGCTTGGTGGAAACTTCAGCAAGGCGGATTGCGCCGGGAGGAGCGGTGCCCGGCGATTTGCGCGCCGCGGCTCTGACGAAAGACTGGGCGCGCAGCACGGCGTCCGACGCGATGCCG
This sequence comes from Agrobacterium sp. ST15.13.013, assembly GCF_027956525.1. Lineage (NCBI taxonomy): Bacteria > Pseudomonadati > Pseudomonadota > Alphaproteobacteria > Hyphomicrobiales > Rhizobiaceae > Agrobacterium > Agrobacterium sp. ST15.13.013. Next base: position 24,250 of record NZ_JAQKGP010000024.1, on the reverse strand, counting down.
TACCAGACGGCGCTCCACAGGAGATGCGAGCTTGCAAGCATGGATTGTGCGGCGATTTCGGCAAAGGGTTTCGGGAATATCTGCGCCGCCGGCGCTTCGCCGCGGAACAGGAAGCCGTCCGAACAGGTGCCACGCATGCCGAGCGTATCCCAGACATGGGTCTTTTCGAGCGTGTACTGATTTTTCAGGAAGACGGTCATCACCTGGTCGGCGGGCGCGGCATCCTTGTGGGCGCGCGAGGTGATGAGGATCGCATCGGCATTGCTGCCATAGGAAATGACGGTGGCATCCTTTTCCAGCCGGCAGCTATCGCCTTCGACTTCGATCGCACAGATGGAGTTGCGCAGATTGCCGCCGATGCCGCCTTCCGTGGTGGCGGAGCCGAGCAGGAGCTGTTCGTTGGCAACGCGACGCATGAAGCCCGGATGCCAGTTGCTCTCGACGCCATGTTCCACAAGGCTTGACAGCTTGATGTGGTGCATGGCGAAAATCATCGCGGTTGCCGAACATGCCTGCCCGAGCCGGGCGCAGATATCGGCGATTTCCTGTAAGGAAGCGCTTTCGCCGCCCAGCGAAGAGGGGACCTGAATGCCGAGCAGACGTTCCTGTCGCAGCGCATCAACAGCTTCCTGCGGAAAGCGGCCGGTGACATCTACCGCATCCGCATGTCTGGCGGCAATTGCCGCGACACGGCCCGCGCGCGCGGACAGCGTTTCATCCTGCGGCGCTACGGTGACGTTCATCAGGCTGCCTCTTTACCATCCAGAATGAGCTTAACGGTGTCTTCAATCGCCCTGATGCTCGCAAAGGATTTGCGGTTCAGGAGATTGTCGGGGAATTCGATGTCGAATGCCTCTTCGATGCCGAGCATCAATTGTACCGACGCAAAGGAAGAAAGGCCCGCTGCATAAAGATCGGCTTCGTCTGCAATCGTATCGACGGGGGTTGGAAGCTGGCCGAATTTTGCCAGTATTTCACGAATAGTCGCATTCATTCCGACGTATCTCCAATGAAATCAACATTAGGTAGGTTTGTGCTTATCGTTATGCCGCAAACGATAATATTCGCCTAAACCGTTAGGTTAATTACAACTAACGGCAGCATGCGACATTCCCGCACCTTTGCCAAGTACGGATCGTCGGCCTTGACAAATGCCGGGCGGTGTTTTTTGCTGGGATCATTCACCAGGGGTGTCCCGTCAAGGGGCTGAGATTCTGCTTTCATGCGCAGTGACCCGTTGAACCTGATCCAGTTCATACTGGCGTAGGGACGGTGCAAAGACCTGATGTCGGGCGGGCGCATGACGTTGCGTTTCGGCAATTCGGTATTTTCCATCATTCCGGCTCGAACTGGGTCTCCACTGTCAAACTTTGGAGCCTCAAGATGAATATCGCTGCCAAGACTATCCCGCTTACGGTCACCACCGGGCCGCATGCCGCCTCCACGAAAATCCACAAAGCCGGCATTCTACATTCCCATATTCGTGTGCCGATGCGCGAGATCGCCGTTCATCCCACAGCCGGCGAACCGCCGGTGACGGTCTATGATTCTTCCGGCCCCTATACCGATCCTGCCCATGCCGTTTTGATTGAAAAGGGTCTGCCGCGCCTGCGTCGAGACTGGGTCGTGGCCCGCGGTGATGTCGAGGCTTATGAGGGGCGACACGTCAAGCCGGAGGATAACGGCTTTGCCACAGGCGAGCGCCTGACGCCTGAATTCGGTGTGCGTCACCAGCCGCTGAAAGCGACGGCGGGCAAGGCGGTTACGCAACTTGCCTATGCCAGGGCGGGCATTATCACGCCGGAAATGGAATTCATCGCCATCCGCGAAAATCTCGGGCGCGAGGCCGTGAAAGAAAAGCTCGCGCGTGACGGCGAAAGCTTTGGCGCGCATATTCCTGATTATGTCACGGCGGAATTCGTGCGTCAGGAAGTGGCGTCGGGCCGCGCCATCATTCCGGCCAATATCAACCACCCGGAACTTGAGCCGATGATCATCGGCCGCAATTTTCTCGTCAAGATCAACGCCAATATCGGCAATTCCGCCGTCACCTCCTCCATGGCTGAAGAGGTGGAGAAGATGGTTTGGGCCATCCGCTGGGGTGCGGATACCGTCATGGACCTGTCGACCGGCCGCAACATCCACAATATCCGCGAATGGATCATCCGCAACTCGCCGGTGCCGATCGGCACGGTGCCGCTTTATCAGGCGCTTGAGAAGGTCAACGGCATTGCCGAGGACCTCACCTGGGAAGTGTTCCGCGACACGCTGATCGAGCAGGCGGAACAGGGCGTGGATTATTTCACCATCCATGCCGGCGTGCGGCTGCATTACATCCCGCTCACCGTCAACCGCGTCACCGGCATCGTTTCGCGCGGCGGTTCGATCATGGCCAAATGGTGTCTGCATCACCACAAGGAAAGTTTCCTTTATGAGCATTTCGACGAGATTTGCGACATTTGCCGCGCCTATGACGTCTCCTTCTCGCTTGGTGATGGCCTGCGTCCCGGGTCGATTGCCGATGCCAATGACGCGGCTCAGTTTGCCGAGCTGGAGACGCTCGGCGAGTTGACGCAGATCGCCTGGGGGAAGGATTGCCAGGTGATGATCGAAGGCCCCGGCCATGTGCCGATGCACAAGATCAAGGAAAACATGGACAAGCAGTTGAAGACCTGCGGCGAGGCGCCCTTCTATACGCTCGGGCCGCTTACCACCGATATTGCGCCCGGTTACGATCACATCACGTCGGGCATCGGTGCTGCGATGATCGGCTGGTTCGGAACGGCGATGCTCTGCTACGTCACGCCCAAGGAACATCTCGGCCTGCCTGACCGTAACGACGTGAAGGTCGGCGTCATCACCTACAAGATCGCTGCCCACGCCGCCGATCTCGCCAAGGGCCATCCGGCAGCACAGGTGCGGGACGATGCGCTGTCGCGCGCGCGGTTCGAGTTCCGTTGGGAGGACCAGTTCAACCTGTCGCTGGACCCGGATACGGCGCGCTCCTTCCATGACGAGACGTTGCCAAAGGAAGCGCACAAGGTCGCGCATTTTTGCTCCATGTGCGGGCCGAAATTCTGCTCGATGCGGATTTCCCACGATATCCGCGCCGAGGCGCAGAAGGAGGGGCTGGAGGCCATGGCCGCACGCTTCAAGGAAGGCGGTGAACTCTATATGCCGCTCGCAACGCCTGCGAATACCGAATAGCATGCGCATTCTAGTCAAGGGAACGGGGGTCGCCGGTTTGACGGCGGCCTTCGAACTGGCGCGGAGCGGCATTACTGTCGAGGTCTGCGAGCGCAATGCCGAACCCTCTCGCGGTGCATCCTGGTATGCGGGCGGCATGTTGGCGCCCTGGTGCGAGCGTGAAAGCGCTGAAGCGGCGGTTCTGACGTTCGGTCAGGCGGCGCTCGACTGGTGGGATGACGCGACACCCGGCCTTGTCGTGCGGCACGGTACGCTGGTCGTTGCGCTAGCCCGCGACAAGGTGGAGCTTTCGCGTTTCGCATCGCGGACCGCTGGCTATCGCTGGGTGGATGAGGGCGAAATCGCCGCGCTGGAGCCTGATCTTGCCGGGCGATTTCGTTCTGGGCTTTATTTCCCGGGCGAGGGGCACCTCGATCCGCGTCTTGCACTGAAATCGCTGCATGAGCGGCTCTGCACCATGGGTGTACGGTTCCATATGGGTATCCCGTTGGATGAAGAGCCGTTCGACCGCGTGGTGGATTGCACTGGCTCTGCGGCAATCGGCGGGATTTCCGATCTTCGCGGTGTGCGGGGAGAAATGCTCTATCTCGCCACGCCGGAGGTTTCCCTGTCTCGTCCTGTCCGGCTGCTGCATCCGCGCATTCCGCTTTACATCGTGCCGCGCGAGCCGGGTCGTTTCATGGTGGGCGCAACGATGATCGAGACGGAAGATGCGGGCGCCATTTCCGCCCGCTCGATGATGGAGTTCCTGAATGCCGCCTACGCCGTGCATCCGGCTTTCGCGGAGGCGGAAATCATCGAGACGGGCACCGGCGTGCGCCCCGCCTATCCTGACAATCTGCCTGATGTCACGCAGGATGGCCGGACCATTTTCATCAACGGCGCGCACCGGCACGGCTTTCTGCTGTCGCCGGCGATGGCGCGGCAGGCGGCTGAAGTCGTTTGCCAAACTCTCTCTCAAAAGGAACGGGATCATGAAACTTCTGGTGAATGGCGACGAGCTTGATCTCGCCGCCGAGACGCTGGCCGGCCTGCTTGCCAGCCTCGAATACGAGGGTGAGTGGCTGGCGACGGCGGTGAACGGTGACCTGGTGCATTCGGAAGAGCGCGCCGATTATAGGTTGAAGGCCTTTGACCGTATCGAAATCCTCTCGCCGATGCAGGGAGGCTGAAACCATGCTGACGCTCTATGGCCGCGAGGTCTCATCCCGTCTCCTGCTCGGCACCGCGCGCTATCCGTCTCCTGCCGTGCTTGCCGACGCCGTGCGGGCGAGCAACACGGATATTTTGACAATTTCGCTGCGCCGGGAAACGGCGGGCGGCAAGAAGGGCGGTCAGTTTTTCGAGCTTATCCGCGAGCTGGATTGCCAAATTCTGCCTAATACCGCCGGCTGCCACACGGTCAAGGAAGCGGTGCTGACGGCAAAGATGGCCCGCGATGTGTTCCGCACTAACTGGATCAAGCTGGAGGTTATCGGCCATCACGATACGTTGCAGCCCGATGTCTTCGCACTTGTCGAGGCGGCGAAAATCCTCTGCGACGATGGTTTCGAGGTCTTTCCTTATACGACGGACGATCTGGTCGTCGCTGAGAAGCTGCTGGAGGCGGGTTGCAGGGTACTGATGCCCTGGTGCGCGCCGATCGGCAGCGCCATGGGACCGCTCAATCTAACGGCGCTGAAATCCATGCGGGCGCGTTTTTCGGATGTGCCGATGATTGTCGATGCCGGTATCGGCCGCCCGTCCCATGCGGTCACGGTGATGGAGCTTGGTTACGATGCCGTTCTGCTCAACACGGCGGTTGCGGGCGCGGGTGATCCGGTCGGCATGGCGGAGGCTTTCGCTCGCGCCATAGAAGCCGGCCATCAGGCATATCTCTCCGGGCCGCTGGAGCCGAGGGACATGGCCGTTCCCTCGACGCCGGTGATCGGAACGGCTGTTTTTTCCTGATCGCGGCTTGTCGTCGACATCAGGCACGTCACGTTTTGCGTTGACAGTGCCTGATGGTGGCGGGATACCGGGAGAAAAGGGAAACGGCATGGCGGCACTCACCAATCTTCTGACTGACATAGGCGGCGTTTCGGTCGGTAATGTCACCGATCTTGCCCTTGGCTCCGGTGTTACGGCGATTGTTTTCGAAAAGCCCGTCATCGCTTCCGGTTCTGTTTTGGGTGGTGCGCCGGGCGGGCGCGATACCGGCCTGCTCGACCCCGCGATGACGGTGGAAACGGTGGACGCCTTCGTGCTGTCGGGCGGTTCTGCCTTCGGACTGGATGCGGCGGGCGGCGTTCAGGCCGGGCTGCGCGAAATCGGGCGTGGCCTGCAGGTGGGGTCCACCCGCGTTCCCATCGTGCCGCAGGCGATCCTGATGGATCTGCTGAATGGCGGTGATAAGGGCTGGGGTCTGCATTCACCCTATCGCGAGATGGGATATGCGGCCTTCAAGGCGGCGCGTGCGACGCCCTTCGAACTCGGAACAGCCGGTGCTGGAACGGGTGCGACGACCGCCACCTTCAAGGGCGGGCTCGGCTCCGCAAGCACCGTCAGTTCCGGCGGTTATAAGGTGGCGGCCATCGTTGCCGTCAATGCGCTCGGCTCCGCAACGGTTGGAACGAGCCGCCATTTCTGGTCCGCGCCGTTTGAAGTGCGGAGTGAATATGGCGATTGCGGTTTTCCCGATCGTTTCGAGCGGGATCATACCGCGCTGCGCCTCAAGGGGGTCAATCTCACGGCAACGACCATCGGTGCGGTGGTGACGGATGCCGCGCTCACCAAGGCGCAGACGCATCGCCTTTCCATCATGGCGCATGACGGTTTGGCGCGCGCCGTTCTGCCCGCCCATCTGCCAAGCGACGGCGACACCATGTTCGCGGCCGCGACCGGTGAAAAGCCGCTTGAGGGCGGCGTTCATTTCGCCGAACTTTGCCATCTTGCCACCATCGTGATGGCGCGCGCGGTGGCGCGTGGCGTCTATGAGGCGACGGCCTTGCCGGTGGATGGAGCGCAAAAGGCCTATCGCGATCTTCATGGACGGAGTCTTTGAACAATGAGTGAGGCCCTCGCTCCACTGAAACCTGTTCTTCGTATCGATTTTCCGCCCGGAGAGCGATTGGGGCACGGCAAGATCGAATTGATGGAGCGGATTGTCGAGACCGGCTCCATCTCTGCCGCCGGGCGGGCGATGGATATGTCCTATCGTCGCGCATGGCTGCTGGTGGATGCGCTGAACCATATGTTCCGGAAACCGGTTATTGAATCGCAGCGCGGCGGCAAACAGGGCGGCGGTGCGGCGCTGACCGCTTTCGGCACTGAGGTGCTGGAGCGTTATCGCGGCATGGAAAAACGGATGAACGAGGCCTTGCGCGCCGATATCGACTGGCTGGAGGCCAATCGTAATCCCGACGCGGCCCTCAATAGGGATCAAGCGCCGCCGACTTTATGATCGCATGCACTGGTCTTCCGGGTTCCAGCTGCAGCCTCTCGCGTGACAGATCGGTGATGCGCGACTGGATGATGTCGCCGCCGCAATCCACCTGAACCGTGACCATGCCGTCTTCACTGGCTGAGACAGTTGCGACACGACCCTCGAGAATGTTGAGGGCGCTCAAGCCTTCGGGTTTTACGGTTGCCAGCATCACGTCACGCGCCGGTATAAGCACGCGCGCCGGGCTGCCGGATGTTCCCCTTTTGGCCGGAACATGGAGCAGCATGGTCTTTAGCCGCACAGCGGCAAGTCCGTGCCGCTCATCAAAGCTTTCAATGTGCCCGGAAAGAATGCTACCCGCCTCGCGCCGTTCGAGATGCGTGCTGAAATCCGGTCTAGAAAGCACGTCGGCCGCTTTTCCCTGCGCCTCCACCTTGCCGTCCTTTATCACCACGATGCGGTCTGCGAGGCGGGCGACCTCCTGAATAGAGTGGCTGACATAGACAACAGGGATTTTCGTCTCGTCGCGCAGCCGTTCGAGATAAGGAATGATCTCGGCTTTCCGCTGCTCGTCCAGCGAGGCGAGCGGTTCGTCCATCAGCAGCAGTCTGGGGGAAGAAAGCAGTGCGCGGCCGATGGCAACGCGCTGTTTTTCGCCGCCCGAGAGTTTGTTTGGACGCCGCTGCAAGAGATGGCCGATGCCGAGCATGTCGATGATATGGTCTTCCTGCGCGACCTTCGTTTTGTCTGCGGTGAACCAGCTACCGTAGTGCAGATTTTGCGCCACGCTGAGATGCGGGAAAAGCCGCGCCTCCTGAAAGACATAACCGAAACGGCGTTTATGGGCCGGCACGAACAGTCGCTTTTCGCTATCGGCCAGCACTTCGCCGTCCAGCAAAACCTGCCCCTCATCCGGTTGCAGCAGGCCGGCAATGATACGGATCATTGAGGTCTTGCCGGAACCGGAGCGTCCAAACAGCGCGGTGACGCCGCCTTGCGAGGTGAATGACGCATCGAGTTCGAAGGAGCCGAGGCGATGGCGGGTGGTGACCGAAAGTGTCATTCCATGCTCACCCGTTTGCCGATGATGCGGGCCAGAAACTCCGAGACGAGCAAAGCGAGCATGGAAATCACGACGGAGACAATGGTTAGCCGCAACGCACCGGCATCGCCGCCCGGAACCTGGGTGAAGGTATAGATGGCGGCGGACAAAGTCTGGGTCTCGCCGGGAATATTGGACACGAAGGTGATGGTCGCGCCGAACTCGCCCATGGCCTTGGCGAAAGCCAGGATCATGCCGGCGATGATGCCAGGCAATGTCAAAGGAAGCGTGACAGTAAGGAAAACCCAGAACGGGCTTGCCCCCAATGTGCCCGCCGCTTCCTCCAGCTTTCGGTCCACCGCTTCGATGGAGAGCCGGATGGAACGCACCATCAGCGGAAAGGCCATCACGGCGCAGGCGAGCGCCGCCCCGGTCCAACGGAAGGAAAAGACGATGCCGAACCAGCTATCGAGAAATTGCCCGATCGCGCCCCGGCGCCCGAACAGGACGAGTAGCAGAAAGCCGGTGACGACGGGTGGCAGGATGAGCGGCAGGTGGACGATGCCATTGAGGAGAGACTTGCCCCAGAAGCGGCCGCGCGCCAGCGCCACGGCAACCGCAATGCCGAAAGGCAGGCTGGCGAGCATGGCGATGGAGGACACCCACAGGCTGAGCCTGATTGCCGTCCATTCTTCAGGGCTGAGTGTCCACCAAGGCAATGCCATATCCTGCAATCGTCATCTCTCGCGGCCAATAGGCTGGGCTCACGAAAGGCAGTTTATTTCAAAACGGTAAAGCCTTGCTTTTCGAAGAAGGGCGTTGCCTTGGCCGATTTCAGGAAATCCAGATAGGCTTTTGCTGCCGGGGACTTGGCTTCCGAAAGAATGGCGACCGGGTAGATGATCGGCGGATGGCTGTCTTCCGGGAAGGCGCCGACGATCTTCACACCCGGATCGGCGGCGGCATCGGTCTGGTAGACGATGCCATAGGGGGCTTCGCCGCGCGAGACGAGCAGCAGCGCGGCACGCACGCTTTCCGCGCCGGCGACCTTTTGTTCGACCGAGGACCAGACCCCGAGTTTTTCCAGAGCGGCCTTGCCGTATTTGCCCGCCGGTACGGAATCGACTGCGCCCATGGCCAGACGGCCGTCGCCCACCAGAGCAGCAAGATCGAAGCCCTGCTTGATCTCGACCGGCTTTGCCTTGTCAGCCGGAGCGACGAGAACGATGCGGTTGCCGAGAAGATTGGAGCGGCTGTCAGCGTTGATCAGCTTCTTTTCGGCGATATAGTCCATCCATGCAAGGTCGGCGGAAATGAAGATATCCGCCGGTGCGCCCTGCTCGATCTGCTTGGCCAGCGCCGAGCTTGCTGCATAAGAAACGGTTGCTTCGTTACCGCTTTCCTTTGCCCATTCGGCATTGATGGCGTCGAGGGCGTTTTTCATGCTCGCGGCGGCAAACACCGTGACTTTTTCGGCTGCATGGGTCGGAACGGCCGCGAGTGAGGCCGCCATCCAGAAGGATGTGGCTGCGGCAATGGTTTTGAGAAAGCTGCGACGCAAAAGTCTCATGGTGTGTTACCCCGTTTCAAAATATTCCTATGAATATATCGATAGGCCTATAGGGCAATCATTATATTTTCAAGGATATATCGCTGGGGTGGAAAAAAGCCCTTAGCGGGCTGGCTGAATCCTGGTGAGAAGCATAGGGATGAGGGACGGTGAGCGCATCTGATAACGGCGAACGTCGTAATGAAGCATCGGCCCGAACGTTCGTGTCGTGCGTTGGAAGTCCGATCAAAAACGCTCGCCGGCGAAATGGGCGATCTGTGCGCCTGCCTCGTAATAGGCTTCCTTAATCCCCCGCAAATTCTGCGCTTTCGGCTCCGTCACGGGTAGGGGCAACTCGGCTTCAGCAATCTCACCGAGAATATACTGCGCGATCACCGTGCCGAAGGCCGTGCCCGGCGCAATGCCGCGGCCGTTATAGCCCGAGAAGCCGACGACGTTCTCCGCAAATTTGTGAAACCGTGGAACGGCATTGTCCGTCATGCCGATCTGGCCATACCATTCACATTCGAATTCCGTGTCTCCAAGCTGCGGGAAAAGCCGCTTCAGCGATCGTTTTGCCCAGGCACGATGAATGGCGGCGCCGGTGCCGCGTAGCGCACCGACACTGCCGAAAACCAACCGGCCGGCTTTGTCCATGCGGAAGGATGAGAGAATCTCCTTCGTATCCCAGCAACCTTCACGGCCGGGCAGGATGCTCTTTTGCAGGTTGTCGCCGAGCGGTCTCGTCGCGAAATTGAAATAGGGTAGGTAGATCTGTTCATCGCGAACGATCTGCCATGGGCCGGTGCTATAGGCTTCGGTGGCCACAACGATCCAGTTGGCGGTTACAGACCCTTGCGGCGTCTTCACCACCCATTTTCCGTTGCTGCGTTCGGTCGCTACCACGGGGCTTTCGGTGTGCAGACGTGCACCCGCTTTCCGGGCGGCTGCGGCAAGGCCTCGAACATAAGCGAGCGGCTGTATCGTACCGGCGCGTGTATCCAGAAGCGCACCGGAATAGGCCGTGCTGCCGGTACGTCTCGCTGTCTCCTCGGCATCAAGAATGCGGACAGGTGCGCCTCTCGCAGCCCATTGTTCGCAGCGCTCGCGGATTTCGGCGAGCCCTTTGTCGCCGACGGCACAATGCAGCGTGCCGTTTTTTTCGATTTCGCAGGGAATCGCGTGTTTCTCCACCAACTCGCGAACGAGGAGGGGCGCATTGCCCAGAAGATCGAGAAGCCGTTCGCCGTAAGTCGAACCCAGCACGCCGGGCAGTTCTTTCGGCATGACCCACATGCCGCCATTGATGAGACCGACATTGCGGCCGGCGCCGCCGAAGCCGATTTCCCTTGCTTCGAGAAGAACGACATCCACACCGCATTCGGCAAGATGAAGGGCGGCGGACTGGCCGGTGAAGCCACCTCCGACAATGACGACATCAGCAACCGTTGCGCCCTCCAAGGCGGGCGTTACGGGCGGCTGTGGCGCGGTCTTTTCCCAGAGGCCATGCGAGCGGGGGTCATTATACATCGTTCCACCATGTTCCGGGCCAGTTCATTTGTTCTTCGTATGAGTGACAAGCCCTTGTTTATAGGACTTTACAAGCGGTCTTGCCTGTTGAATATCGACATATCGTCAAGAGTTCATTCCGTGAGGGAATATGGTGCTGCCGCCACGCCGTTTTCTGCCGTCGCTTTCGCTGCTGGCGGCTTTCGAAGCTGCGTCTCGCACGGGCAGCGTCACCGCCGCGGCGAGGGAACTGGGGCTGACGCAGGGTGCGGTCAGCCGCCAAATTCTGGCGCTTGAAGAGCAGCTTGGCGCGGCGCTATTCCTGCGCGAGAGGCAGACGATCCGGCTGACAAGGGCCGGGGAGGGTTATGCAAGGGAAATCCGCGAGGCGCTGCGGCGAATATCGACGGCTTCACTCAACCTGCGCGCCAATCCGGATGGCGGCACGCTCAATCTCGGCGTCCTGCCGAGCTTCGGCACGCGCTGGCTGGTGCCGCGTCTTCCCGATTTCATTGCCAGACACCCGGGCGTTTCGGTCAATCTTCTGACGCGATCATCGCTATTCGATTTCCGCACGGACACTGTTGATGCGGCGATCCATTTCGGATTGCCGCATTGGCCGGGCACCGAGCTGGTTTTCCTGATGCATGAAAAGGTCATTCCGGTCTGCAGCCCGGCCTTCAAGGAGCGACACGGACTTTCAAAGCCGGACGATCTGCTGCATGTCCCGTTGCTGCACATGACGACCCGGCCGGACGCCTGGGAACAATGGTTTCGCAGTCATTGCGTCAGTTTCGACAATGTGCATGGCATGCTTTTTGATCAGTTCACGACGATTGCCGAGGCGGCGAGCGCCGGTGTCGGGGCGTCGCTCATTCCGTCCTTCATGATCGAGGAAGAGTTGCGAAGCGGTCGTCTGGTTGCGGCTGTCGCGGGGGAAGTGGAGAGCGAGGAAGCCTATTATCTCGCTTGTATGCCGGATCGCGCTGGTTATGCTCCGCTTGAGAGTTTTCGGCGATGGATCGTTTCCGAGGCCGCAATTGGGGCGAACGGCATGCCGGGCCAGTTTTCGGCGTAATCCGGTAACCGGCCTTGCAAGACGGACGCAGCTCAGCCAATAGTGCGCCATGACGCGTGGCACGAGCAGCCATGCACCGAAAGTTCAAATACGGGAGATGTCCGTGAAGCCCATTTTTGTTCAGCTTCAATGTGAGCCCGGCAAGACCTATGATGTCGCCGACGCTATCTACAAAACGGAACTGGTTTCCGAGCTTTATTCCACCAGCGGTGAATATGATCTGTTGCTGAAAATCTATCTGCCGCAGGAAGAGGATATCGGCAAGTTCATCAACCAGAACATCGTCAATATTCCGGGAATCGTGCGCTCGCTGACGACGCTGACGTTTACCGCGTTTTGATGCAGCCTATCTGACGATACATGCGGGCCGCGGGGTAGAGCCCCAGGAGTGCCATTTTGCACGGGGGCCATGCGCCACTTTGATTTTGCTGGAATGTTTTCTGCCTGAGGATGGGAAGCAGGTGGGGTGCCTTTATGCTCTATTCTTCAGGGCAGATTTGGCGATCTGCGGTCAGCGAAATGCAGGCAGCCGGATTATCGCGCAAGACATGCAAGAGAAGAGGCATGCAAGAGAAGAGCGCGCCATCGGACCGCTGTTCGGGGTCCGATATTTGGCGCGGCCTAATTTTGACGGTTCTGTGAGCGGGCGAAAGTTTTCCCGCATCAGGCGACTGCGGCCAGATTCCGGTTGCGCACGAGATCGCGGATGGCAATCCGCACGTCGTCGGCGCTGTCGAACTTCTGTTCGTCCAGATCGTGAACGTGGAACTTCACCGCGATGAACTTCAGCCGGTCGTTGTCCGGTATGACGATGCCGACGGGTTCGCCAGCGAATTCAATAACTTGCTTTTGCATAGGTATACTCCCGCTGTGGCTTATTTACACAGCATGTTGTCGAACTGATTTTTAGGAAATTGAGACCGTCAGGTCACATTCGACAGCAGCGGGAACACGTGGATTTAAATCCAGCATTCCAGGACTCAAGACCAAGGATTGCGTTGATGTTGATATGTTTTGACATGACACACTCCCTGTATTGGTGTTGGCCCAGAATCAGGAGACTCGTTCTCCAGTTCCACACTGATAATCCAGACCAGCACTAAAATCAATGCTGATTGTTATAGGTAGAATATTTTTCTTTATGATGACAGGAGAGGGGCGGAATTGTGAAATTTTTGTTTTCGGCCGAGGCCGCCACGAAAAGCCCGGTGCAGCGGGCTTTTTATGTTTGTTTTAATTGCCGCCGGTATCGGGCGGTGGGTAAATATGATCGTTTCCGTTGAAATCGGAAACGGAGTAACAGCCATCGCGGGTCTTTTCGGCCGCATTTCGGCTGATAGCGGCCTTGCCGTGACCGCCGGGAATGTCGAGAACATAGGTCGGCTGGCAGAGCCCGGAGACGTTTCCGCGTAACGCCGAAACGATTCGCTGGCCCTCGTCGATCGTTAGCCGGAAATGGCTGGTGCCGGGCGCAAGATCGGGATGATGCAGATAATAGGGCTTGATACGGGTCTCGACAAAGGCGCGCATCAACTCGGCAAGAACCGCCGGGTCGTCATTGACGCCTTTCAAAAGGACGGTCTGGCTGACCATCGCGATGCCGGCGTCGATCAGGCGCGCCGAGGCGCGCCTTGCGGTTTCGCTGAGTTCACGGGCATGATTCGCGTGCAGGGCCACATAGGTGGTTTTGCCGCTGGCCTTCAGCGCATCGATCAGTGCCACGTCGATACGGTCGGGATCGACCACCGGCACGCGGGTATGGAATCGGACGATCTTCACATGCGGTATGTTTTTCAGGCGCGTCATCAGGTCAGACAGGCGCCGGGGGGAAAGCACCAGCGGATCGCCACCGGTCAGGATGACCTCCCAGATGGCGGGGTTCGCATTTATATAGTCGAATGCGGCGTCAAGCTCAGCCGGGCTCATCATGCCATTGCCCTGCGGTCCGACCATTTCCCGGCGGAAACAGAAGCGGCAATAGACGGGGCAGACGTGCACCGCCTTTAGAAGAACCCGGTCGGGATAACGGTGGACGATGCCGTGGACGGGGCTGTGTGCGTCGTCGCCAATCGGGTCGTCGCGCTCTTCGGGAAGGTGAACGAGTTCGGCCGCGTCCGGTACGAATTGCCGGGCAATGGGATCCTGCGGGTCGCGGCTGTCGATCAGCCCGGCAATCGATGGCGTGATGGCGAGTGCGTAACGCTGCGTCACCGCGCGCAGGTTCTCCAGCGCTTCGGCTTCAATCAGCCCCGCTTCGAGAAGCGCTTCGGGTGTGTTGATGATCTCAAGCCCTGTCATCGTCCATATTCCGCGACTGGGGCCCACATGACGAGATCGATACGGGGCGCGCCTGTCGCCAGCATCACCAGCCGATCGAACCCGAGTGCTATGCCGCTTGCAGGCGGCATGATGGCGAGTGCGGCCAGAAAATCCTCGTCCAGCGGATAGGTCTCGCCGTAAATGCGCTGCTTCTCGGCCATTTCCATTTCGAAACGCCGTCTCTGCTCAGTCGCGTCGGTCAATTCACCAAAGGCGTTGGCGAGTTCAACGCCGCAGGCATATAGCTCGAAACGCTCCGCCACCCGCGCATCCCCAGAGGACTTGCGGGCAAGGGCCGCTTCTGCGGTCGGATATTCGTCAAGAATGGTCGCTCTGCCGAAACCCAGTTCCGGTTCCACCCTTTCCACGATGACACGGCTGAACATATCCGCCCAGGTATCGTCATCGGCCACGCGAATGCCGGCATTGGTGAGGCTCGCGGCAAGATGGCGACTGTCGGTTTCGCCGTTTCGGCTGATGGTGGCCAGCAGGTCCACACCGGCATATCGCTCGAAGGCTTCGGCGACGCTTACCCGCTCAGGTTCGAGAAACGGATCGACGCTGCGACCACGATAGGTGAAACTCTTCGCCTTTGCGGTTTCAGCTGCCAGCGCCAGAAGATTGGCGCTGTCCTTCATCAGGCTCTCATAGTTTTCGCCGACCCGATACCACTCCAGCATGGTGAATTCCGGATGGTGCAGAGGGCCTCTTTCCCGGTTTCTGTAAACATGGGCAAAACAGGTGATGCGTTTTTCACCTGCGGCGAGCAGCTTCTTGCAGGCAAATTCGGGAGAAGTGTGAAGATAAAGCGGCGCGGCGTCGCCGGCCGGCGTCAGGCCTTGCGTAGCGAAAGCATGCAGATGAGCCTCGTTGCCGGGGGAAACCTGCAATGTCGCGGTATCGACCTCAAGAAAATCGGCGCTGGCGAAATAGCCGCGAAAGGCCGACTGGATCGCATTGCGCCCAATGAGAAACGCGCGTCGATCCGAGTGGACATCAGGCGTCCACCATGGCGACATTGTCTCTTTGCTTGCGCGCATTCTCAGTTCTTTTCCGTCTTCTCTGCGGCGCTCAATTGCGGATAAATGGCCCGCAAAACGCCTGATCGCATCATTTAAAGCATTTCCGGGCGGAAAACCGCTAGGCACTCTTCCGCGAATTGCTGTAGAAGGCTGGCAATTCGTGCGGATTTAAGGTAGTTGCGCCCCAGAAAAAAGACAAAACGTCTGCCGGGGCCGGTGCTGCCACGCAGTCCTTTACGACGCATTTCATCGAGTTACAAGGAAGTCATATGGTCAAGGTTATCGCCTCATCCGTCCGCAAGGGCAATGTTCTCGACGTGGACGGCAAGCTTTACGTCGTTCTCACTGCGCAGAACTTTCACCCCGGCAAAGGCACGCCGGTCACGCAGGTGGACATGCGCCGCATCGTTGACGGCGTGAAGGTCTCCGAGCGCTGGCGCACCACCGAGCAGGTCGAGCGGGCTTTCGTCGAAGACCTGAACTTCCAGTTCCTTTATGAAGACGGCGAAGGCTTCCACTTCATGAACCCGGAAAACTACGATCAGGTCGTGGTCGATGTCGAGACGATGGGTGACCAGAAGGCCTATCTTCAGGAAGGCATGACCTGCGTTCTTTCCATCCACGAAGGCAATCCGCTGGCCGTTGAACTACCGCGTCACGTCACGTTGGAAATCACGGAAACCGAACCGGTCGTCAAGGGCCAGACGGCGTCTTCTTCCTACAAGCCGGCAATTCTCTCCAATGGCATCCGCACCATGGTGCCACCGCATATCGATGCCGGTATCCGCGTGGTCATCGCGACCGAAGACAATTCCTACGTCGAGCGCGCCAAGAACTGAGCCTGACGACAGGGTAGACAAAAAGCACCGGGTGACCGGTGCTTTTTTATGTCTGCAACAAAAAAGCCCGCGTCAAGACGCGGGTTTTTGTTTGTCTTTTTGATCTGATTACATGCGCTTGGCAGCAACCGCGGCGGCGATCGTCGGACCGCCCTTCGATGTGGTCGTCTGGCCGACGGCGTAACCACCACCGAGTGCAACGCTCAATGCCACGTAATCCTGCGCGGCCTGCTGGATGGCCGTTGCAAGCTGGGACTGGGCGTCGGAGACGTTACGCTGGGCGTCGAGAACATCGAGGAGCGAGGACGCGCCATCGCGATAGCTGGCCGTCGCGAGCGAGAGCGCTTCCTGATAGGAGGAAACGGTTCTGCGATAGGCACTGACCGTCTGCTGGTCGCGATTAAGAGCAGTCAAAGCGTTTTCGACTTCTTCCACCGCATTCAGAACGGTTGCCTTCCACGCAAGGTATTGTTCACGGGCAACGGACTTCTGAATGTCGACGCCAGCGCGCAGTCTTCCGCCATCAAGGATCGGCAGCGTGATCGAAGGACCAAAGCCCCAGCCATTGGCCGTGCCGCTCGCGCCATTGCTGATCTTGCTAAAGCTCGGCGTGATCGAACCACTCAGCGTGATGCTGGGATAAAGCTGTGCCTCGGCAACGCCGATATCGGCAACGGCAGCCGCAAGCTGGCGTTCAGCAACGCGTATATCCGGTCTGTTGCGGATAAGGTCGGCCGGTACACCCGTGCGCGGAATGGTTCGGGCAACAGGCTGGCGCGCGCCTCTCTGAAGTTCCATGACAAGCGAGTCGGCCGGCATGCCAAGCAAGGTTGCGATGCGGTGTGCCGCCCGCCGGAAATTCGTTTCCAGCGCCGGCATTTGAGCCAGGGTGGAATTTACGAGGCCTTCGGACTGAACGACATCGAGGCGCGAAGCCGCACCGGCGTCCAGCTGCAGCTTCGTCAGGCTGAGCGTCTCGCGACGGGATCCCAGGTTCTGACGGGCGATCTCAAGGCGCTCCTGATAATAGCGCACGTCGATGTAGGCAGACGTAACAGCGGAGATCAAGGTCAAGCGCTGAACGTTGGCCGTTGCATAGGCGGCATCGAGCGATGCGCCCGCGCTTTCCTGAGCGCGGCGGTATTGGCCGAACAGGTCCAGCAACCAGCCGACGTTAAAAGCATTGCTCGTCGTGTTGGTGACGTTATCGTTCGTGGAAGGCAGGCTGCCACCGCTGCCCTGTGTCTGATGACGGAATGTGGAGGTCAGGCTCGGCAGAGAGCCGGCGCCAGCAACGGTGATGTTGGATTGAGCCTGATTGATACGCTCGATCGCCTGCAGGACCGTCAGGTTCTGCGTGAGGCCCGTGGAAACATAACCATTGAGGCGGCTGTCGTTGAATGCATTCCACCATGCCACGGTGCTGATGTCGCCATTACTGGTTTTTCCGGCTTCCGCAAACTTTCCCGGCAATTGAATTTCCGGCGTTTTGTGGTCGGGCCCGACGACGCAGCCTGAGAGCAGCAGCATTGTCAGGGGAAGAGTAGCGCGAATAGACAGCATGTAATTTTCCCAATTCTTAGGTTGGCTTACCGAGCGCGGCTTGCTGACAAACGGGCTGCGCGGTCGATATGCCCTAGAAACGTGCATTAGCCAAATCGGCAACATTTCTAGCAGCGTATTAACGGTTGGCACAGCCCATTTTTGTTTTGTTAACGCCTTGAAAGGCGGCGAATGATGACGAAAAAGGACGGAACGAAGAAAATTCCGAGCAGTGTTGCAGAAAGCATACCACCCAGAACCCCGATTCCGATTGCATTTTGCGCGGCGGAACCCGCTCCAGTTGCGATTGCCAGAGGCACGACACCCAGGATGAAAGCCAGCGACGTCATGATGATCGGACGCAGGCGCAGCTTGGCTGCCTCCAGCGCCGCTTCCACAAGACTTAACCCGTGCTCCTGCCTCTCCTTGGCGAACTCGACGATCAGGATCGCGTTTTTCGCCGCGAGACCGATAGTCGTCAGCAGGCCCACCTTGAAGTAAACGTCATTCGTCTGGCCGAAGAAATGGGCCGCAGTCAAAGCGCCGAGGACACCCACCGGAACGGCCAGAATGACCGAGAAGGGGATCGACCAGCTTTCATAGAGAGCGGCAAGGCAGAGGAACACGATCAGTACCGACAACGCATAGAGCATCGGCGCCTGAGAGCCGGAAAGGCGTTCCTGATAGGAAATGCCCTGCCACGCCACCGTGTAGCCGCCCGGCAGGCTCGCCGTCAGCCGTTCCATCTCGTCCATGGCGTCACCGGATGCAACGCCTGCACCGGCGGTGCCTTCGAGCGAGATGGCGCCCGTGCCGTTGAAGCGGGCGAGAGACGGAGGCGCATTGATCCATTTCACTTCGCTGAAGGAAGAGAAAGGCACCATTTCGCCATTGGTATTGCGGGCGTACCAGAACTTGAGGTCGTCCGGCTGCATGCGATAGGGCGCATCACCCTGGACATAGACCGGCTTCAGCTCGCCGTTGAGCGTGAAGTCGTTGACATCCCGGCCGGCAAAGATCGTCGACAGCATGAGGTTCACTGAGGACAGATCGACCCCCATGGCTCCCATCTTTTCCTGATCGAGAACGATCTTCATCTGCGTTTCATTGTCCTGGTTGCCGCTTCTGAGCGAGCTGACCTTCGGATTGCTGGTCGCCAGCGCGATCAGTTCCTTGGACGTGGCGGTTAGTGCCTCGGTGCCGTTGCGGCCGCTATCCACGAGATACATCGAGAAACCGCTCGATGTGCCCATGCCCTGAATGGCCGGTGGTAGAAGCGGGAAGACCTGCGCGTCGCGGAAACCGAAGAAGGTGCCCATGGCGCGCTGAACGATGGCACCGGCATGTTGATCCGGCGCCGTGCGTTCTTCGAAATCCTTGAGCTTGGTGAAAACGATGGCGTTGTTCTGGCCAGAACCGCTGAAGCTGAAGCCGAGCACGCCGAAGACCGATTCGACATTGGCGGCTTCCTTTTCGCGGAAGTAGTTTTCAACCTGCTTCACCACCTCGTTGGTGCGTTCGATGTTCGAACCGGTCGGGGTTTGAATGATCGTCAGAAGAACACCCTGGTCTTCCTGCGGCAGGAACGAGCTAGGCAGCTTGCTGAAGAACCAGACGCAGCCTCCGATAACGACCGCGAAAATGATCATCACGCGCAGCGGACGCTTCAGCAGATAGCCGATGGAGGACACATAACCGTCCGTCGTTTTGCCGAAGCCGCGGTTGAACCAGGCGCCCGGTCCGCGCTGCTTCTTGTGATGGTCGATCGGTTTCAGCATCGTGGCGCAAAGCGCCGGTGTCAGAACGATGGCGACCACAGCCGACAGCAGCATAGCTGACACGATGGTGATCGAGAACTGGCGATAGATGATGCCGGTCGATCCGCCGAAAAAGGCCATCGGAATGAACACGGCGGTCAGCACGAGTGCGATACCAACGATAGCACCGGTGATCTCGCCCATCGACTTTTCCGTCGCCTCAACCGGCGACAGGCCTTCTTCCGACATGATACGTTCGACGTTTTCGACGACGACGATGGCGTCGTCCACGAGAAGGCCGATGGCAAGCACCATGGCGAACATGGTCAGCGTGTTGATCGAATAACCTGTCAACGCAAGCACGCCGAATGTGCCCAAGAGAACCACCGGCACGGCGATCATGGGAATGAAAGTGGCTCTGAGGTTTTGCAGGAATACCAGAAGTACCACGAAGACGAGAATGATCGCCTCGATCAGCGTGTGCACCACTTTCTCGATCGACAGTTTCACGAAGGGCGTCGTGTCATAGGGATATTCAATCGAAACCCCCTCGGGCAACGAACCCTCGACATTCGTCAGGGCCGCTTTCACGCGGGCCGCCGTGTCGAGCGCGTTGGCGCCCGTGGCGAGGTTGACTGCGAAACCGGCGGACGGACGGCCGTTTGAACGGGAATCACCGCCATAGGTTTCCTGGCCGATTTCGATGCGCGCCACGTCGCTGAGGCGAACGGTAGCGCCATCCTTCTCGACTTTGAGAATGACCTTCTCGAAATCGGCGACGGTGGTGAGCTGGCTCTGCGCCGTTACCGTCACGTTGAGCTGCTGGCCCTTGACGGCCGGTACCGCGCCGAGCGAGCCGACCGAAACCTGGGTGTTCTGGCTCTGGATGGCGCTGGTGACGTCGGCCGTGGTCAGCTGGTATTTGTTGAGCTTGAACGGATCCAGCCAGATGCGCATCGCATATTCAGAACCGAAGACGTTGATGCTGCCCACACCCTCAAGACGCTTGATCTGGTCCTCGACACGCGAGGAGAACACGTCGCCGAGATCGGCCGAGTTGCGTTTGCCATCGGTCGAGATCAGCGCCCCGACCATCAGAATGCTCGATGTCGAGCGGCTGACCTGGATACCCTGCTGCTGCACGGTATCGGGCAATTGCGACTGGACAAGCTGCAATTTGTTCTGCACCTGAACCTGCGCAATGTCAGGCAGAATGCTGTTGCCGAAGGTCAGCGTCACTTCGGCGCTGCCCGTCGAGGACGACGATGTCATATAGGTGAGGTCATCGAGGCCGGTCATGCCGTCCTCGATGATGGTCGTCACCGATTTTTCGACGGTTTCGGCGCTGGCTCCGTTATAAGTCGCGCTGACGCGAACCGTCGTCGGCGCAATATCCGGGTACTGCGAAATGGACAATGTCCAGATCGCGAGGGCGCCGCCCAGCATGATGACGATGGCGATAACCCATGCAAATACGGGGCGCCGGATGAAGAAATGGGCCATGGCAGTCCTGCCTTACCTTTTACGAGCTTCGACCGAGGGTTTCGTGCTCATGCTTATTTCGTGGGGGCGGCGGCAGGCGGAGCTTGCTGCGGCAGAACGACGATACCGCGATCGTCGATGGTCACTTCAACCGGTGCGACAGTCGCGCCTTCGGCAATCCACTGGAAGCCATCAACGATCAGCTTGTCGCCATCCTTGACGTTTTCCGTCACCAGCCAGGCGTTGCCCGACTGCTGACTGGACGGGAAGGTGCGGGTTTCCACCTTGTTTTCCGCCGTCACGAACTTCGCCGTCAGTTCGCCACTGGCGTTGCGGCTCGCGGCGCGCTGCGGAATGCGGAAGCCTTTTTCCTTGCCGATGGTCAACGTGGCGCGAACATAGGTGCCGGGAAGCAGGAGATCGTCCGGGTTCTCGAACAGGGCGCGGATGGAGAAGGTGCCGGTGGTTTCGCTCACCGCCATGTCGGACATGTCGATCTTGCCGTCATGCTTGTATTCGGTGCCGTCTTCCAGCGTCAGGTGAATACCGGTCTCCTTCGTGTCGCCGCCGAGCTGGCCCGACGAGATCGCTTTTTTCAGACGCAGAAGATTGATGCTGGATTCCATCAGGTCGATATAGATCGGATCGATGCGGCGCAGCGTCGTCAAAGCCGTCGTCTGGTTGGCCGTCACCACGTTGCCGATGCTGAAGGCTGTTGCGCTGGTGATGCCGTCGAAG
Organism: Agrobacterium sp. ST15.13.013; assembly: GCF_027956525.1. NCBI lineage: Bacteria > Pseudomonadati > Pseudomonadota > Alphaproteobacteria > Hyphomicrobiales > Rhizobiaceae > Agrobacterium > Agrobacterium sp. ST15.13.013. Next base: position 2,742 of record NZ_JAQKGP010000024.1, on the reverse strand, counting down.
GGGGCGCGGACCTTGGTGAGATCGAGGTTGATTTCCGCCGTTTCCAGCGCAGCCTTGGTCTGCGCCACATCGGCTTGCGCCTGCAGCAGCGTCACCTTGGCGTTTTCATATTCGATCTGCGTCGCGCCGCTGTTGACCAGACGTTCGTAACGGGCAAGGTTCGCCTCGGCGCTCGGAACGCTTGCTTCCGCCTTCGCCACGCTCGCCTTGGCCTGCGCCACTTCTGCCAGATAGGTATTGTCCTCGATCTGGTAGAGAACATCGCCCTGCTTGACCTCGCTGCCTTCCTTGAAGGGAATTTCGCGGATGATGCCGGTGACGCGCGGGCGGATTTCCGCTGTCTGGAACGCGCTGGCGCGACCGGGCAGGACCGTGGTCAAGGGGTATTCCCCGGTCTTCATCAGGATGACGCTGACCGGAGACGGCGGACGCTCCGTATTCTGGGCGGCGTTCTGGCTGCTCTCGCCGCCATCGCTGCAACCCGCCAGAAGGGCGGTTACACACAGAGAAGCAAATAGGGGCAAAATACGTCGGCTCATTGTTCTTCCCTGCGTATCGATCGCATTCAACTATAAGCGCAATGTCGCTCGGCGGATGCGCGTCCGGAAACAGACACAAAAGGCGAAGGCCTTGGAAGTGACCCATTTCGCTCATTCTGCCCGGACCGCCACGCCCATAGAAGCGCAGGCTTATGCGCTTCGCAAGCAATTGCGAGAAGGTGACGTAAATTGGGAATCGTCACTTAGCAAGCGGATTGCGCAACCCCGCATCGATTAAATCGACGAGTTGATCGCAACGTGTTGCTAAATTGCCGATGTCTTCCCGTGCCAGGAGGACGGGATGGATTACGCTTGTAAGCGCGTGGAGCACGGTGTTCGCAAGGGGCGGAATGTCGGCGGGGGCATAGATTCCCGCAGCGACACCGTCACGGATAATGTCGGCCAGAAGGTTTGCAATGACGGATTTGTAATAGTCGCCGCATTTCATGTCCTGCTTTGCCGTCATCAGGATCATTTCGAATATGTAGGGATTGTCGTTTAAATCCCGGTGGTGCTGTTCCATCAGGGTGCGTGTTAGATGGCGCAGTCTCGAAAGCGGCTCGTGGCTTTTATCCAGCGGCTTGATGTCCCGTTCGAACGCGCCGATCTGCTCGAAAGCGATCGCATCAACGAGTGCGTTCTTGGAACTGAAATTCTTGAAGACATTCGCAGGCGACATGCCGAGCGCCGCGGCGATATCCGCAATCGCCACCGCATTGAAACCGCGCTGGCGGAAAAGCTCTTCGGCTTTGGCGAGAATGTCCCGCCGGGTTTCCTCGGCGGAACGACGAGGCCGGCGCCGCACGGGAAGGTCATTCTTCCTGTCGCCCTTTCTCGCCTGTTCGATCGTTTTGCTCACGGGTCAGACTCCGGGGAAGAACGGCTCCAGATTCCGGCGTATCCTTGCAAGCGGCGTTTCGCCGCTATCGTCGGGAACGAAGCGCTGTCCGGTGATGCGTTCATAAGCATCAATATAAACCTTGGAGGTCTGCAGGACGAGATCCTGCGGAATTTCGGGAACGTCGTCCTTATAAGGGTCGCAGCGTTCGGCGACCCAGGCTCTTACGAAATCCTTGTCGAAGCTTGCCGGCCGCGTTCCGTTGCGGAAACTTTCCTCGTAGCTGTCAGCCATCCAATAGCGGCTGCTGTCCGGCGTATGGATTTCGTCAGCCAGGATGATCGTACCGTTCTCGTCCGTCCCAAATTCATATTTTGTGTCGACGAGAATGAGCCCCTGCTTTGCGGCAATTTCCTGTCCACGCTTGAACAGCGCCAAGGCGTAACGGGAAAGCGTGTCCCATTGCTCCTGCGTCAACAGTTTCTTCCCGACGATCTCTGTGGGCGTCAGCGGCTCGTCGTGGCCGCCATCGAATGCTTTGCTCGTTGGTGTGATCACCGGTTCGGGCAAAATCTGGTTGTCCTTCATTCCATCAGGCAGGCTCATGCCATACATCTGCCTTTCACCCTTCTTATAAAGGGTGAGGATCGAGGTGCCCGTCGTGCCGGCCAGATATCCTCGAACCACGACTTCGACCGGCAATATGTCGAGCCTCTTGCCGATAACGACATTCGGATCGGGATAGCTGACCACATGGTTGGGGCAGATATCCTTGGTATGCTCGAACCAGTAGCGCGCCGTCTGGGTGAGCACCTGTCCCTTATAAGGGATGCATGTGAGGATACGGTCGAAGGCGCTCAGGCGGTCGGTGGATATGATGACGCGGTTACCGTCGGGCAGGTCGTAGTTTTCCCGGACCTTTCCGCGGTAGTAATTCGGCAGCTCGGGAATGACGGCTTCATCAAGAATGCGCACGGGCTCTCCAATTCTTGGCTTTATAGGGACGTTGGACGCCCCGATCTGACTGAAACTCCTGTCCGTTCCTATTGCATGTTTCCCGAAGCAGGGCCAGTCGGCAGGTAAAGGAGGCCGTTGGACCCTATTTATTAGATGAAACTCAAAACTCTCATTAAATAACAATAACTTACGAAAAATGTCAGTTTTTTGACGATAGGTGTGTTGACTTGTTTGGTGTGGTTCTCTTATAAGTCCGCTCACTGAACGAGGGCGGCGGCGCTGCTGGCGACGAAGTCTTTCGTTCTAAATAAATCAAGAAGATGAGCTGAATGCTTGTTTGTTTCCGGGGTTTTGAGCCTTGGGGGATTGATTGATTGACTGCTTAGTGTGGTCTGTTTTTTGACAATT
>NZ_JAQKGP010000023.1:0-77675 GCF_027956525.1 Agrobacterium sp. ST15.13.013 | reverse complement strand
AGATAGGCGCAGACATAGAAGCTCACAGCTGGTGAATAGTCATTACGCAATAGCTGAGCTCGCGCTACTGACGCCAGATGGGGTCAGCTTGCCGCTTACTGAAAACACTTCAGGTCTGCGCCTGCAATGATCGGCCCGATTTCCTGCCTTTTGTCACCTGAGATGGTGGAAAAGCCGGATATGCGGGTTGCGGGAACGCTCCAGGCTAAAGGCTGAGATCCGGAAGAACGGTGCGGATGTGGTTACCCAGCGCCCTGGCTGCTGAAGATGTCTGCGCGTCGGCAAACTCGATGGCAATGCCGATCGTCGGTAGGGGTGGTAGCCCGTTTTTGACGATATGAAGGTCGGCTGGAACGGCTGTCCTTGTCAGCACGCTGATGGCGTGGCCGGAACGCGCGATTGCGATGAGGCCGGAAAGGCTGTTGCTGGCGAAGGCGACGCGGTAGCGGCGATTGGCGGTTTCCATGGCGGCGCACGCCGCGCGGTGATCCAGCGTCACGGGCGCGGAGAGTGCGAGCGGCAGCACATCCTTGGCGAGGAGATCCGGCTCAGGCCTGTCCGCCACCCAGACGAAACTTTCCCTGCGGAGCACATCGCGGTGATCCGGATCGGATTGCGAAACCAGGGCCATGTCGATCTGGCGGCGCTGCAGGAGGGGACGCAATTCCGTCGTGGGCGCACAGACCATGCGCAGGTCGATTTTAGGGTAGGTGCCGAAGAAGCCTCTTAGCAGTTCCGGCAGGAAGGCAATGGAATAATCTTCAGGGCAGCCAAGGCTGACGGTTCCCTGCAGCGTCGCCTGGCCCATATCGGCAAGGATTTCGTCATGCCGGGCAAGCAGGGCGCTGGCATGGGCAAGCAGTCTCTCTCCCGCTGCGGTTACACGCACTCCAGAACCCGTTCGCTGCAGCAGGATATGGCCTACCAGCCCTTCCAGCCGCTGCATCTGCGTGCTGAGCGCAGATTGGGTGCGGCCAATCTGCATTGCGGCGACACTGATGGAGCTGGCGCGAGCGACGATGATGAAGTTCTTCAGCAGGGTGAGATCGAGCATGGCGATATCAAGATTATCGATACCGGAGTATAATACTATCAATTGGACTGAGGGGGCAATGGGTGGTTATGTTTCCGCAAGATAAACTTTTGGGGAATGTGCCATGGACAAGCCTGCGAAGACCTTCGCCTCGCTCAATGACGAACCGGCTTTCTGGGAGGCCGCCAATAAACATCTGACCCGCTACGGACCGGCCTTCGAGGAGATCATCGTCGAGCGGGCTGAGGGAAGTTTTGTCTATGATGCGGATGGGCGCGCCATTCTCGATTTCACCTCCGGCCAGATGAGCGCGTTGCTCGGGCATACCCATCCGGATATCGTCGCCACCGTCAACCGGCAGATGGCATCGGTCGCGCATCTATTCTCGGGCATGTTGTCTCGCCCGGTCGTCGACTTGGCGGCGCGGCTGGCGGCGCTTGCGCCTGGTCTCGATCGTGTGCAATTGCTGACCACCGGGGCTGAGTCCAACGAGGCGGCGATCCGCATGGCGAAGCTCGTGACCGGCGGGCATGAAATCGTCGCTTTCGCGCAGAGTTGGCACGGCATGACGGGCGCTGCGGCCTCCGCTACCTATAGTGCCGGCCGCAGGGGCTATGGCCCTGCCACGGCTGGCTCACTCGTTATTCCCGCGCCGAACGCCTATCGTCCGCGCTTCAAGAATCCCGATGGATCGAATGACTGGCAAGCGGAACTCGACGATGCCTTCGAACTGATCGATCGCCAGTCGACCGGCAATCTTGCCGCCTTCATTGCCGAACCGATCCTGTCGAGTGGCGGTATCCTCGAACTGCCGGTCGGCTATCTCGCTGCGCTAAAGAAAAAGTGCGAGGAGCGCGGCATGCTGCTCATCCTCGATGAAGCCCAGACCGGTGTTGGCCGAACCGGGCATATGTTCGCCTTCCAGCGCGATCGTGTGACCCCCGATATCATGACGCTGTCGAAGACACTCGGCGCTGGCCTGCCGCTTGCGGCGGTGATGACGAGCGCGGAGGTCGAACAGAAGGCCTTCGAGAGGGGTTTCCTGTTCTATACGACCCATGTTTCCGATCCCCTGCCGGCGGCTGTCGGCGTGACGGTTCTCGATGTGGTGGCACGCGATGGGCTGGTGGAACAGGCGATTGCCCGCGGAAACCGTTTGAAGCAGGGGTTGCTCTCGTTGCAGCAGCGCTTCGAATGCGTTGGTGACGTGCGCGGGCGCGGGCTTTTACTCGGACTTGAAGTCGTCGCCGACCGGCATACGAAAGCCCCGGGTTTCGAACTCGGTGCACGCATCATGCAGGAGGCGATGTTGCGTGGCCTCAGCATGAACATCGTCAAGCTGCCCGGCATGGGCGGCGTCTTCCGCATTGCGCCGGCGTTGACGGTATCGGAGCCGGAAATCGATCTCGGGCTGGAGATACTGGCGGATTCGATCGAATCCGCACAGCTTGCCCGCTAGGTGTGGCCGGCATTTGCCGGGAAGGTCAGTTCAACCCTTGCGCCTTCGCCGGGTCTGGAAGTGATATGCGCTTCGCCGCCGCTCTGGCGCACGAAACCGTAGACCATGGCGAGGCCGAGACCTGCGCCGCCATGGTCGCCCCGCGTGGTGAAATAGGGCTCGAAGGCCTTGTCCACGGCCTCCGGCGTCATGCCGATGCCCTCGTCGGCGACGGCGATCACCAGCGAATCTTTGCCCGAAGCGGCCTCGATTGAAATCAGGCCGCCATCGGGCATGGCGGCTGCGGCGTTCAGGCAGAGATTGAGGATGGATTGTTCGAAAAGGGCCGGGTCCAGCGGTATCGAGGGAAGATCGTCATCGATATGGAGCGCGATCCGGCATTTGGGGCCGACAGCGATTTCGAGAATATCGGCCATGCCGCGCAGCAGGCTGGCGACATTGATGACGCTTGGATGTATCGGTTGCTGGCTGCCGATGGTAAGCATGCTGCTGGCCAGAGAGCGGCCGCGATCCGCCGCCTTGCGGATGCGGGCGATGTGCCGCTTCTGGCGGTCGTTGAAACCGGCCTCCCGCTCCAGAAGACCGAGGCTGCCGGTGATGATGCCGATCATGTTGCCCACCTCATGGCTGACCTGGTGGGTCATGCGCATGATGCCATCAAGTCTCTGGGCTTTGACGGCTTCCGCTTCCTGGCGATCGAGCGCGGTCACATCGCGGGCGAGCAGCACGATGCCGCCGTCCGGCTGGCGCGACATCGATACTTCGATCACCCGCTGATCGTCAGTGCGGTGGCGCAGGACTGCGCGGTCGAGCAGTTCTCCCCGCTCTGCCTCGAAGGGTAGCAGGGCCGGGTCGATTTCCGGGATCGGCTCGACAAACCGGCGAAGCGGCAGTTTTCGCGATGAGCCGGAGCGTCCGACGAGTTCGATGATGCGGCGGTTCATGGTGATGGGCCTGCCGGCCGGATCGAAGAGTGCTATTCCCTCATTCATGGTGCGGAATGTCGAGCGGATGGTCCGGGCTGCCGCTTCCGCCGTGCGCCTGAGGCGCGAGACGCGGTCGACGCTGTCATGGAAGGCGCGAAACGCATCGAGCAGCCGGATCAACTCCGTCTCGGGACCAGTATACGAGGGCGGGCCGACATCCTTATTTCCTTTCGCAAGGGCATTCATGCCGTTGGAGAGCGTCACTATCCCGCGCGAGACACGCATCACTGAGCGGATCGAGAAGATCGCCACGATGAGAACCAGAAGCGAGGCGACGGCGACAATGATCAACAGTCGGTTGAGAGCATCGGAGGTCGAAATCAGGTCTTCGTTCAGCCTGCGCGCAACCGCATCGCCCTGGGTCTCGGTTGCGTGGGAAAGATCGCGCGACACGGTGTGAAGACGGGACACCGAGGCACGGATGGCGAACATTTCCAGGAGGTAGCGGCTCTGGGCCTCGAAGACCCGCTCATAGGGGTGCAGCTCGGACACGGGCAGGCGTTCGCCGGGATAGCCCTGTTGGCGCGCTGTTGTTTCCGCCACGTAACGGCGGCGCAGTTCACCAAGCTGGAAGAGGCTGTCGGATGCGGATGCGGCCTGCACGATGCCGTTCATTCGCCGGCGCAGTTCCGGATCTAGGATGCCCTGACCGGTGGCGATTTCGCCGAGTGCTGCTGCCGCTTCCGCTTTATGGCCCTGTGCCGCATCGGCATCCTTCGCAAGATCGAGCGTCTGTTCCCGGATAATCTGGAGGAGTTCAACGATGCGTTCGCTGGCAAAGCCGCGGGTAATCCGTTCGCCGCCGCCCGATCCTGTCATTTCGAGCAAAATATCGACCTGCTGGACCACCGAGCGGCTTTCGCTGGAAACGCGGTAGGGTGAGGCGGCGTTCATCAGAAACGGTGCGCTGGAGACGAGATCGGAGACCTGACGCGAGACCAGCGACGCCTTGGCGAGACTGGAGAAGGCCTGCAACCCATAAGCCGCCATTTCATCGCGGGCGCGCTGCAGACCATAAATGGCGATGGCGGAAAGGCTGAAGACGAGGAGGCAGGTAAAGACGATCGCAAAGGGCAGGCGGAAGGCGATGGAGGACAGGAAGGAGCGGCTGATCACGGGGAAAGCTCGCCCTCGTCGGTATGCAGGACATAACCCTTGCCGCGCCGCGTCTTGATGTGGCGCGGCAGGTCGGGGTTTATCTCGATCTTGCGCCTGAGCCGCAAAACCAGCACGTCGACATTTCGGTCGATATAGCGGTCGCTTTCCGAACCCAGCCTGTCGAGGATCTGGGAGCGGCTGACGGGCTGGTTGGGTGTTTGCGCCAGTATTTCCAGCAGCGCGAATTCCGCAGTCGTCAGCGTTCGGCTATGATCACTCAGGCAGACCGCCCGGCGGGCGTCGAGATCGATCGCCCAGTCGCCAAGGCACAGCGCCCCGCGCCCTTGATCGCTGTCCTTGTCCTGTTTCAGCGAAGGGATCGTTCGCCGCAGGACGGCCTTGATCCGGGCGGTGAGTTCGATCGGTTCGAAGGGTTTGACAACATAATCGTCGGCGGCCGTTTCCAGACCGAGAACCCGGTCAGCGGCGCTGCCGGCGGCGGTGACCATGACGATACCGATGTCGATCTGGCTGCGCAGCCGCTGGGCGAAGGTGCGTCCGGACGTGCCGGGCAGATTGTGATCGACGAGCACAAGCTGCATCCTTTCGCGCGCCAATATCTCGTCCGCCTCCTCGGCGGAGCGCGCGCAGGTGGGCAGCCAGCCCTCCGCCTCAATGAGGTCCGAGATGAGCTCGGCCATATCCGGATCGTCCTCGACGATCAGAATGCGAACCTTCTGATTAAGCACTGCACTTTCCTCCCATCACCATCATAGGCATGGCAGCGGCGATCTTCAAAGGCTCGCTGGTTATCGCTGCTGTCATAAATGTAATATCTGTAATCTTGTTCGGCGGTGCGGTGAAAGATTGGTAACCATTCTTCGATTGCGGTGCGGGCTGGATGTGACATGCTGTTGGTGGAGACTGGAACGGGGAGGTTCCAGGCAGGGAGGCTTAATTGAAAGCATTGACCGCACTTGCGGCGAGCATGGTCCTATGGCTGTGCGGCGCAGGGCATGGCATGGCCGAGCCGAAGTTGAACGTCCTGTGCGGCGTCGACGAGGCCTGGTGTTTGACCATGAAGCAGGCTTTCGAAGCCAAGACCGGTCTCGAGATTTCGATGGTGCGAAAGAGCACCGGTGAAATCCTCGACCAGATTCGCGCCGAACGATCCCATCCCACTGTCGATGTCTGGTGGGGCGGTACCGGCGACACCCATTTGCAGGCCGGCTCGGAAGGGTTGCTGGATGAATACCGGCCCGTCCACCAGCAGGATTTGTTGCCCTGGGCGCAGAATTTCTCGGTAATGTCGGGATCGCGGTCTGCGGGAATTTATGCTGGCGCGCTGGGTTTTGCCTATAATTCGGAAATGCTTGCGAAGAACAATCTGCCAGCGCCGACCTGCTGGAAGGACCTGGCGAAGGATGTCTATCGCGGCCATATCCTGACCGGCAATCCGAACTATTCCGGTACGGCCTTCACCATGCTGGCCACCCTCGTCCAGCTGTTTGGCGAGGAGGAGGCTTTCGGTTTCATGGCGAAACTCAACCAGAATGTCGTGAGCTATACCAAGGTGGGCGCTGCGCCCGTCAAAGCGGCGGCGCGGGGCGAGATCATGATCGGGATTTCCTTCATGCATGATGCCGTGACCCAGAAGATCGAAGGTTTTCCGCTGGTCATCGTCGCGCCGTGCGAGGGCACCGGTTATGAAATCGGGGCTGTGAGCATCGTCAAGGGCAATCGCAATTCGGCCCTTGCACAGGATTTCGTGGAATTTGCGCTGAGCCCGGAAGGGCAGGCGACCGGGGCCCAGGCCGGCCAGAACCAGGTGCCTTCCAATGCCCGGGCGACATTGCCGCTGACCGCACCTGACATATCGATGATCAAGATGGTGGATTACGATTTCGCCACCTTCGGACAGCCGGAAGAGCGAAGTCGGTTATTGAGCCGCTTCGACAGCGAAATCCACCCCACCCAGACCCAGTAGGGCCAAAACCAACATCCCGAAGAGACAGCGCGTGCTGCAAGACGCCGCGACCGGCAGCGCCATGTCTGCGCGCGGCCCAAGAATTCAGACGCAAGCTACAGGAGGATAACCATGCGACTGACGATATTTTCCACCCTGCTTTTTGCCGGCACGGCACTCAGCGCCGTTTCCGCGCAGGCGGCGGGCGAACTCAACCTGATCTGCTCGGCCGATGTCGTCATCTGCGAGCAGATGAAGGGCGATTTCGAAAAGACGCATGACATCAAGGTCAATATGGTGCGCCTGTCTTCAGGCGAGACCTACGCCAAGATTCGCGCGGAAGCCCGCAATCCGAAGACAGACATCTGGTGGGCCGGCACCGGCGATCCGCATATGCAGGCGGCATCCGAAAACCTGACGCTCGAATACAAGTCGCCGATGCTGGACCAGTTGCAGGACTGGGCCGTGAAGCAGGCGGAAAGCACCGGTTACAAGACTGTCGGCGTTTATGCCGGTGCACTTGGCTGGGGCTACAATACCGAAATCTTCAAGTCCAAGGGTTACAAGGAGCCGAAGTGCTGGGCCGACCTGCTGGCGCCGGAGCTGAAGGGCGAAATCCAGATCGCCAATCCTAATTCGTCCGGCACCGCCTATACGGCGCTCGCGTCGCTCGTGCAGATCATGGGCGAGGATCAGGCGATTGATTATCTGAAGAAGCTTAACGCCAATATCTCGCAATATACCAAGTCGGGTTCTGCGCCGGTCAAGGCGGCGGCGCGCGGAGAAACGGCGCTTGGCATCGTCTTCATGCACGATGCGGTGGCGCAGACGGCGGAAGGCTTTCCGGTCAAGTCCATCGCGCCGTGCGAAGGCACGGGCTACGAGATCGGCTCGATGTCGATCATCAAGGGCGCCCGCAATCTCGACAATGCGAAGATCTGGTACGACTGGGCGCTGAAGCCCGAAGTCCAGTCGCGCATGAAGGACGCCAAGTCCTTCCAGCTTCCCTCCAACAAGACGGCGGAAGTGCCGAAGGAAGCGCCGAAGTTCGAGGATATCAAGCTCATCGACTATGACTTCAAAACCTATGGCGATCCGGCCAAGCGCAAGTCGTTGCTGGAGCGTTGGGACCGCGAAGTCGGTGCGATCGCAAACTGATCTGAACCACTGATCTGAACTCAGGCGACAGGCATCCCGGCTTTTTAAGCCGGGGTGTCCGCCACTCTTTCATCGGCATGAAACAAGCGAGGTCGGCCATGACACGTGGCAATCGCAGGCTGGACATCGTCCTGGCGCTCGGGGCTTTTGCCCTCATTCTTCTCCCCTGGTATCGCATCGAAGGCGGCTTTTTCAGCTTCCGCTGGCTGTCCGGATTTTTCTCTTCGGCCAGCGATGCGCCCGGTGTGCTGCAAATATTGTCCTATGGAAAACCATGGCTCGTCGGCATCGTCCTCTTTTTCCTTGCCGCGTGCCTTGTTCGGCCGATGCGTGATCCAATGCGGCGTGGCGGGTTGCTTGCCTTCATCGGCGGCGCCGGTCTCTTTTTCCTCGCCTTGCAGGGGCTGGCGATCGGCTTCAGCGGCTGGACCTGGACGGCGAGCGAAAACCTCTTCGGCATGCTTGCCGACGGCCAACCCTCCATGGGCGCCGGCGCCGTCGTCATGTCGCTTGTCTTCGTGCTTCTCTTTGCCTTCGGGCTTGCAGAACGCGGAGTCATGAAAGGCGACGCCTTTGTCGTCGCCGCCATTTCTGTTCTGGTCTTCCTCGTCGCGGTTTTTGTCTTCTATCCGATCGGCAGCATGCTGATCGCGTCCGTTCAGGATTTCGACGGCTCCTTCAATGCCGATGGTTTTATTCGCAATATTCAGGATCCCGGCATCTGGAGCCTTGGCTGCGTTACGGGGGAAGAGCGTTGCGGCGTTGCCTGGCGCACGCTGTTTCTTGCCCTGATGACGGCTTTCGGTTCGACCGTGCTCGGTCTCGGCTTTGCTCTGATCGCCACCCGCACGCGCTTTCCTTTCAAGAAGGGCCTGCGCCTTCTCACCGTTCTGCCGATCATCACGCCGCCTTTCGTCATCGGACTCGCGTTGACGCTGCTTTTCGGCCGTGCCGGTGTTGTCACCGAATGGCTTTCTTACCTCTTCGGCATAGAACCGGGCCGCTGGCTTTACGGCATGACCGGCATCTGGATCGCACAGGTTCTGTCCTTCACGCCCATCTCGTTTCTGGTGCTGATCGGCGTGGTCGAAGGCGTCAGCCCGTCAATGGAAGAAGCCTCTCAGACGTTGCGCGCCGACCGCTGGCGCACCTTCTGGCGGGTGTCTCTGCCGTTGATGAAGCCCGGTCTCGCCAATGCCTTCCTGATCGGCTTCATCGAGAGCATGGCGGATTTTGGCAATCCGCTGGTGCTCGGCGGCACGCATGGCGTGTTGTCGACGGAAATCTTCTTTGCCGTCGTCGGCTCACAGAACGATCCGTCCCGCGCTGCGGTTCTGGCGATCATCCTGCTGTGCTTCACGCTTTCGGCCTTCCTTGCCCAGCGCTTCTGGCTGGCGGGCAAGAATTTTGCGACGGTGACGGGCAAGGGTGACAGCGGCGCGCATATCGCGCTTCCGCGTGGCCTGTCCATCGGCGTCCACGCTGTCGTCGTGCCGTGGATGGTCTTCACCATCGTTGTTTATGGCATGATCCTTGTGGGCGGTTTCGTGAAGACCTGGGGTCTCGACAATTCCCTGACCCTAGACCACTACGTCCGCGCCTTTTCCATCAGCTTCTCCAATGGCTCGATTGCCTGGACAGGCGTTGCCTGGAATTCGTTCTGGACGACCATGAAGATCGCATTGGTTTCCGCACCGCTGACCGCCGCCGTCGGTCTTTTGACCGCCTATATCATCGTGCGGCAGAAATTTGCCGGGCGGAACCTCTTCGAATTCGCGCTAATGATGAGCTTTGCCATTCCCGGCACGGTCATCGGCGTCAGCTACATCATGGCCTTCAACCTGCCGCCGGTGGAAATGACGGGATCGGCACTCATCCTCATCGCTTGCTTCGTGTTCCGCAACATGCCGGTCGGCGTGCGCGGCGGCATTGCGGCGATGAGCCAGCTCGACAAGAGCCTCGACGAGGCCTCGCTGACGCTGCGGGCCAATAGTTTCCGCACCATCCGCAAGGTCATCCTGCCGCTCTTGAGACCCGCAATCACGGCCGCGCTGGTCTATTCCTTCGTGCGCGCCATCACCTCCATCAGCGCTGTCATCTTCCTCGTCAGCGCCGAATACAACATGGCGACCTCCTATATCGTCGGCCTTGTCGAGAACGGTGAATATGGGGTGGCGATCGCCTATTCCTCCATGCTGATCGTGGTGATGATCACCGTCATCACAGGCTTCCAGCTCATTGTCGGCGAGCGTCGCCTGCGGCGTGAAAACCGCGTCGCCGGCCTGCCCTCCGCTTCCTCCGTTCCTCTTGCCCAGGAGAAAACCGCATGATTTCCGTAAAGCCCGGCTCCGTCACCTTTCAGAATGTCCGCAAGACCTTCGGCGCCTTCACCGCCATTCCCGACCTGTCGCTCACCATTGAGCCCGGCACGCTGGTGACGCTGCTCGGTCCCTCCGGCTGCGGCAAGACGACGACGCTGCGCATGCTGGCGGGCCTCGAGCATCCGACCTCGGGCCGTATCCTCATCGGCGACAAGGATGTGACCATGCTGCCTGCCAATGAGCGCGATGTCTCGATGGTCTTCCAGTCCTATGCGCTTTTCCCGCATATGACGGCGCTCGACAATGTTGCCTACGGCCTGCAATCCTCCGGGCTGCGCAAGGCGGAAGCGCGGGAAAAGGCGGAAGAGGGTTTGAAGCTTGTCGGCCTTGCCGGCATGGGGCATCGCCTGCCCGCCGAACTTTCCGGCGGGCAGCAGCAGCGTGTCGCGGTCGCCCGCGCTCTGGTGCTCGAGCCGCAGGTTCTGCTGCTCGATGAGCCGCTTTCCAACCTCGATGCCCGCCTTCGCCGCCGGGTCCGCACGGAAATCCGCGAATTGCAGCAGCGGCTTGGCTTTACTGCCGTCTATGTGACGCATGATCAGGATGAGGCGCTGGCTGTTTCCGACCGGATCATCGTGATGAAGGATGGCGAGATCGCTCAGTCGGGTGCGCCACGCGATCTTTACGAAGCCCCGGCCTCCGCCTTCATCGCCGATTTCATGGGCGAGGCGAATGTTGTCGGCTGCGAAGTGATCAGCATTGAGGGTTCGGACGCACTGATCCGCGTTGGCAGCATCGATCATCGGGTTTCGGCGCGCAACGCAAAACCCGGCCCGGCGAAACTTGCTGTGCGTCCCGGCTCGATTTCCATCGGACAGCTTGGCGGGCCGGGCCTTGCTGGCCGGGTGCTGCACAGCGCCTACCTCGGCGGTCACGTCGAATATGAGGTGGAAACCGATATCGGTACGCTTTTCATTGTCGACCATGCCGTGGAGACCAGCCTGCCGGCAGCGAGCAATGTGACGCTGGGGTTCAAGAACAGGGGCATTGCCTTGATTCAGGCTTGAAGCCGCTCCTGCACTCAGGATTACATGGCGACAGAGGCAGATTTGTTCTGCCTCTGTCCGTCGGGAGCGCCGGTCTCAAATATCCTTTGCCAGACGCAGCGCGTCGTAGATCGCCGCATGGGTATTGCGCGCGGCGACCGCATCGCCGATCCGGAAGAGCCGGTAGGCGCCTTCCGGGTTGCGCTCAACCGTCTGGGCCGTTCCCGCAAGCAGGGCGTCATAGGAGATTTCGCCAAGGTTCTTTGAACCGGGCTTGAGTTCGAAATAAAGGTCATCCAGCGGGATCGTGCCGTGGTTGACGACGATCTGGTCGACGGTTCTCGATTTCGCCACGCCGCCATAGTCGCTGCCGACATGGGCGACAAGCTGGTTGCCATTTCTTTCGGCCGCTTCCAGCCGGTAGGTAACGGTGAAGGTGACGTCGAGCTTTTGCAGCGAGCGCATATAGGGAACGAGGTTCATGGCCATGACTTCCGGGGCGAAGGAGCGATCAGGCGTCATGATCTCCACTTTCGCCCCGGCTTTTGCGAGGAATTCGGCGGCCTGCAGACCTGCATGGTCGCCGGCATCGTCAAAAACCAGCACATTCGTTCCCGGTTTGACGTCCCCGGAAATGATATCCCATGCCGAGACGACGAGATCGGCGCCGCTGGAAAGCACATCGGTGTGCGGCAGACCGCCGGTGGCGATGATAACGACGTCAGGGTTTTCCGAAAGAACCGTGTCCGCTTCGGCCCAGTTGTTGAAGTGGAAGGTGACGCCCAGCCTTTGACACTGGCTCATGCGCCAGTCGATGATGCTGATCATTTCCCGGCGGCGTTCGCTTTGCGCGGTTAGCCGGATCTGGCCGCCGGGATTGTTGGCGGCCTCGAACACAACGACCTCATGGCCGCGTTCGGCACAAACGCGCGCGGCCTCGAGCCCGGCCGGACCGGCGCCGACGATCACCACCTTCCGGCGCTCCGCCGCTTTGGGTATCTCGTGCGGCATGGTTTCCTCACGGCCCGTTGCCGCATTGTGAATGCAGAAGGCGAGACCGCCCTGATAGATGCGGTCGAGACAATAATTGGCGCCCACGCAGGGGCGAATATCGTCCTCGCGTTTTTCCATGATCTTGCGCACGATATGCGGGTCGGTCATGTGGGCGCGGGTCATGCCCACCATGTCCACCTTGCCGGCGGCGATGGCGTGGCGGGCGGTGGCGACATCGGGGATCTTGGCGGCGTGGAAGGTTGGGAAACTGGTCGCGGCGCGGATTTCACCGGCGAAATCGAGATGCGGCGCGTTGGCCATGCCTTGGATTGGGATGACGTCGGTCAGGCCGGGGTCGGTATCGATATGGCCCCTGATGACATTGAGATAGTCGATCAGGCCGCTATCCTTCAATCGTCTGGCAATTTCGATGCCCTCTGCCTTTCCGGTGCCGCCCTCAAGACATTCGTCGGCGGTATAACGGACACCGAGGATGAAATCGTCGCCCACGCGTTCGCGCATCGCCCTGAAGACGTCGAGACAGAAGCGCAGGCGGTTTTCGAGCGGGCCGCCATAGGGACCGTCCAGTTCATTGGTCAGCGGCGAGACGAACTGGTCGATCAGATGGCCATAGGCTTCCAGCTCCACGCCGTCCATTCCGCCCGCCTTCATGCGTTCGGCGGCGTCGGCGAAGTCCTTGATGATACGCTCGATATCCCAGTCCTCGATCTTCTTCGGAAAAGCCCGATGCGCCGCTTCGCGATGATGAGACGGCGCAAGGATTGGCAGCCAGTCCCCCTTGTCCCAGCGGGTGCGGCGGCCGAGATGTGTGAGCTGGATCATGATCGCCGCACCCTGTTCATGCACGGCGTCGGTCATTTCCCGGATCCATGGGACGATTTCATCCTTATAGGCGAGCAGATTGTTGAAGACGGGCGGGCTGTCCCTGGAGACAGCGGCGGAACCGGCTGTCATTGTCAGCGCAACGCCGCCCTTTGCCCGCTCCACCGTGTAGGCGCGGTAACGTCCCTTCGGCATGCCATCCTCGGGATAGGCGGGTTCGTGCGATGTGACGATGATGCGGTTGCGCAGCGTGAGGTGTTTTAGCTGGTAGGGCTGCAGAAGTGGATCGCTCGACATAGCCTGCTCCAAAAGGTTTCTATCTCAAGGCTAAGCGTTAATGTACACTTGTGTCAATTTACAAAGCACAATTGTCTTTCTTTTCGACATGGGTGTACATCCGCTTGTCGCGAAGAGGCCTATTTGCTACGAACTCGTTATGGAAGCGACATTGAACGACACCGGTTGGCGTGGATCGCAGGAGGGGTGGCTTGAGGCCGCCTATCAGGCTTTGCTGGAATCGGGCGTGGATTCCGTCAAAATCCTGCCGTTGGCGAAGAAGCTAAATCTGTCGCGCACGAGTTTCTACTGGTTCTTCAAGGACCGGGAGGAATTGCTGGCCGCGCTCGTCGCCCGCTGGCGGGAAAAAAACACCGGAAACATCGTCACGCAATCCGAAGCGTACGCCGAGACGATGGCCGAAGCCATGCTGAATGTTTTCGATTGCTGGCTGGATTCCTCGCTCTTCGACAGCAGATTTGAGTTCGCCGTTCGAAGCTGGGCTCTTCAGTCCGATGAGATCCTTGCGGAAGTTCGCAAGGCTGACGAGATGAGAATGGCGGCGCTTTCACGCATGTTCGTGCGGTTCGGTCACAATGAAAACACGGCGGATGTGCGTGCCCGGACCACCTATCTGGTGCAGATCGGCTACATTTCCATGCAGTCCGAGGAAGATGTGGCGGTGCGGATGCAGAGGATTCCAGACTATATCGCCATCTATACCGGTGAGATGCCGCAGCAGCGCGAGCTTGACCGGTTTTATGCGAGACACGGGTACAGACCGGGTTCGTAAACCTTAGGCGACGCGTCCATAAGACCTCCCTTTTGCGAAAACACACGCAATGCCGTCGGATTTTGGCAGGCAGGGTGGTAGAAGATGAACTGTCCGTGCGTCCTCGTGCAATGTAGCTGCAACATTCAGCGAACAGTGATGAGGGTGGCAAGGATTCATCTGGGGAACGTCATTGCGTATCTTGCTTCTTGAGGATGAACCCGAAATGGCGCGCGCGCTTCTTGAAGCCCTGCGTCGGCGCGATGTGCTTGCCGATCATGTCCGCACCATCAGCGATGCTGAAGCCCTTGCGCGGGACGGGTCTTACGATGTTCTGGTTCTGGATCGCCGCCTTCCCGATGGCGAGGGGCTGAATCTGGTGGCTTCGCTTCGCCGGAGCAGGCATTCCGTGCCTATCCTTGTTCTGACGGCGCTTGGAAGTGTCGATCACCGTGTCGACGGGCTCGATGCCGGAGCGGATGATTATCTTGCCAAGCCCTTTGCAATCGAGGAGCTGCTCGCTCGCCTCAGGGCTCTGCATAGACGCGGCCCTTCTCTTTCCGACAAATATGCGCATTTCGGAAATCTGAGCATCGATCCGCGCAGCAATGAGGTCAGCATTGCCGGCTCCATCATCGAGTTGCGGCGTCGGGAATATCTGGTGCTGGAGGCGCTGCTGCGTCGTCCGAACCGCATCGTCACGCGGGCGAACCTGATCGAGGCGGCCTATACGCTCGATGACGAGATCGAGTCCAACGCTCTCGATGCGCACATTTCCCGTATCAGGAAGAAGCTGGCGCAGGCGGAAGCCTCGGTGGAGATAAGGGCCGTGCGGAATATCGGTTATCTCGTCCGGTTGAAGACATGACACAGGAGCGCAATCGATTCCTGCGATGGGGGCTGATGAAGCGCCTTTTCGCATTGCAGGCGTTTCTGCTCGTGCTTTTCGTCATCCTTCTCATAGGCTGGATATGGATCATTGATCCGCGGCTCGAAGGTGCGAATGAAGAGGCCGCCCGCATCGTCGCGGAGAGCGTGACGAAGGATGGACAGGGCAGGCCGCAACTTTCGGCGACGCCGGAGCTGGCGGAGCTGAAACGGCGCTATCCGAATCTCTGGTTTGTGGTGCGGGACGCCAAGGACATCGTCTTGCAATACGGCGTTGTTCCGGCGTCTGCCCTGTCGGCGGCTTTTCCCTGGAGTTTTGACCGCGCGCGGCTGGAGGCGGCCGGTACAGTGCGCGCCACCGTGGAAAACCGCGATACATCCGCCGGGCGGCTTCAGTTCATTGCCGGGACGGAGGAAGGAATTCCCAATGACGGGCTGAGTATCTGGATCAATGTTCAGCTGGATCTGGAGAAGGATGCCGAGGGCGCCATCCGCTGGCTGACCGTGCTGCCAGCGCTGGGTTTCATCATCCTCATCGCCGTCGTGCCCATGCTGATCCTGACGGGCATCGCGACACTGCTCGTGACCCCTCGGGCGGTCGGCCGCTCTTTGAGCGGGCTGATGGAAACCGTCAAACAGGCGCAGTCCATCGATTTCGAGAACCGGTCTGAGCGGATCGACCGTTCGAAAGTTCCCCTTGAAATCATCCCGCTGGTGGATGCCTTCAACGTCGCGCTGTCGAGGCTCGATGACGGGTATAATCGCCGCAACCGCTTTCTTGCCGATGCGGCGCATGAACTGCGGACTCCGATCGCAATCGTACGCACCAGAGCCGACCTCTTGCCCGATGATGCACTGAGCCGCCAGATCAGGGCCGATATCGACCGTTTGACCCGCGTTGCGCAGCAGCTGCTGGAAATGCAGGCGGTGGGTGCGGTGAAACTGCCGGCTGAGCCGCGCGATCTCAATAGGCTTGTCGAGCGCATCGCGACCGATCTCGCCCCGATTGCGATGGATGCCGGTTACGAATTCGATTTCGAGCCAGGCGTGGGCGACGTCGTTTTCACGGTGCAGACTTCGATCATCGAGATGGCGGTCGTCAATCTCGTGCGCAACGCGATAGACCATGCCGGTGGCAAAGGCGCAATTACGATCCGGATCGATCCGGCCGGAGCCATCGAGGTCTGCGATGAAGGGCCGGGCATAGCCGTTTCGGAGCGCGGGCAGGTATTCGAGCCGTTTCACCGTATCAACACGAATTCGCCCGGAGCAGGCCTTGGGTTAAATCTGGTCCAGAAGGCCGCCGAGCTTCATCGCGGCCGCGTTCTGTTCCTCGATCTCAATCCCGGCTTCTGTGTCCGGCTCGAGATTCGATCGATAGTTTCCAAAGGGGCTGCGACCGCGCGCTGATAGTGAAATTTCTTACGATTCGGTTAAGAAAACACATCCAAACCATTTAAATAAATAAATAATTTCTAATAAAATTCGCCCGATGTAATGCAGACGCAATTCTCGTGGGGAAAATCCCCTTATCTGCTGAACGCATCCGCATGTCATGTCGGCTGGCGCAGCAGACTAACGGGAGCCGGTTTCCGGTTCTTCAACGCGAACTGAAACTTGGCTGCGCCACAAGATGGCGCATCGGTTTCGTCTGGAGTCATTCATGTCGATCATCAAGAAATCGCTTGTCGCCGTGACCATCGCCGTCGCGGTTGCAGGCAATGCCTACTCCGCTGATCTCACCAACTACAATACGCAGCAATCCTTCGATTATGGCAATACGCCAGCCTTCTCCTGGGGCGGGGCCTATGTGGGTGTGCATGGTGGCGTCTCCTCCCCGAAATTCAACCCACTGGCCAGCGGCCGCGGCCTGACGGGCGGTGTGCAGGCCGGGTATAACTTCCAGTTCGGTTCGGGCGTGGTCGGTGCGGAACTCGAAGGGTCCTATCTCGGGAACGAGGCGCGTGTGCCGAACGGCCGGTTGCGGGAGCGTTTCCGTGGCGCGGCCAAGATGAAGGCCGGCGTGGCGCTTGACCAGACGCTCATTTACGGCACTGCCGGCCTGACCACGACGAAGTTCAAGGACGGCAATGGCGTGACGGGTCCCGATGGCTGGAAACAGGGTTATCTGGTCGGGGCAGGCGTTGAACAGAGCTTCGGCGGCGGCCTGTCGGCAAAGTTCGAATATAATTATGTGAGCACAGGAAATGTGGCCACGACGACATCCAGCGGCAGGTCGAAGACCGATGTCAGCGATCATGTTATCAAGGCCGGTCTGAACTATCGTTTCTAATCGGCCCGTTCATGACAGGCCCAGGGAGAATTTTCAAAAGAACGCCGCCGCTTTCGAGGTGAAGGCGGCGGTACAATAACATGGACCGCAAAACAGGCGGCGCCAGATGAAATCCGGAAATGATCATTCGCATTCAAGCGACGGCTGCCGGAAACTTGTTACGTACCACTCGTTGCCGGAACTGCGCGTATAGAACGTATAATAGCAATCGATGCGTTCGACATAACCTGGCGTTTCCTCCACTTCATATCGCTCACCGCGCCGCGTTGTCCGCACCTCGCCACTCGATGACCCGGAAACAACCTGTGTCTTTTTCTTCCGCCATTGAAAGGCCTGCTGGCCGGGGCCCAGACTATAAATATTGTCTGGCGGCCCATAGTCCAGCATCACGCTGGTAATGGGCGCGCCAATATAGCTTTTCATGACGGTTGAGGCGCAGGCCGTGAGCAGCATGGACGCGCTGGCGATAAGGATGATTGCTGTCGGGACTGCGAGTGAGGCTCTGCTGGACATGGGAATTCCTTTCAGCTGCGGGGACATACCGCAGGGATAGGAACAGCTTGTTGCAAGTACATTGCACGGCAAGATCGCTGGGCGGGCCGTGACTGCCGGTTGGTCTTAGCTAGTTCGCCGGCTATCTGTGTCAGAGGCCGGCAATGTTGCGGCCGATATGGCGCAGTATGCTTTTGAAGAGTTTTACTTCGGCCGGGTCGAGGCCTTCGATCGCGGTTTTTTCGAACATGGCGGCGATGGGCATGAGTTCATCGGCCAGTTCCTCGCCCTTCGGGGTGAGGGTGATGCGCACGATGCGCGCATTGTCGAGCGGTCGTTCGCGGC
This sequence comes from Agrobacterium sp. ST15.13.013, assembly GCF_027956525.1. Taxonomy (NCBI): domain Bacteria; kingdom Pseudomonadati; phylum Pseudomonadota; class Alphaproteobacteria; order Hyphomicrobiales; family Rhizobiaceae; genus Agrobacterium; species Agrobacterium sp. ST15.13.013. The sequence goes on along the minus strand of NZ_JAQKGP010000023.1, from coordinate 59,706 downwards.
TGACGAGGTTACGCCGGACCATCAGCCCCACCAGCCGGGAAAGCGTGGAAATCTCCACCGACACCATGTCCGAAAGCTCGGTCAGCGTCTTGCTCTCCTGTTGCCGCAACGTGGCCAGCACCCGGTACATCGGCAGGGTGATGTCATAGGAGGCCAGTCTCACGGAAAAGCGCTCGCCAAGCCGAACGCCCACCCAGTTGAGCAGGTAGGGTACCGAGTCGGTGAATTGATAGGACACGAGCAAATCCCCGTTTGAGAGCCATCTGCGCCGATGCTGATGTGCGCCTATCGGCTGTACCGGCACAATCCATCCGTTTCAATAGCTTCGCCCCATAAGACGGGGGAATGCGGCGTTCTCCCTTTCACAAAAAATGGCGAAGAACATTTGCATTGACAAACGTTGCAAATGCAAATAAATAAGAGCACAGGATTTGGGAGGATCTCATGACATCAGCATTGTTTGGCCTCGGCAGCCTTGCGCCCGAAGGCGTCGGTCAGAATTTCCGTTCAACGATGCGCCGTTTCCCGGCGACTGTGACGATTATTACGGCCTGTGCTTCGGGTGATCAGCGCGATCACGGCATGACGGTCACGGCCGTCACTTCGGTCTCGATGGAGCCGCCATCCCTGCTGGTCTGCCTGAACAATCGCACCCTGCTGCATGAGCTGTTGCTGTGCCGGCCCGATTTCATCGTCAATGTGCTGACGCAGGATCAGATTGCCCTATCGGATGCCTTTAGCGGCAAGGTGTCGCCGGAAGAGCGTTTCCGCGACGGTCAATGGCATCGCCACGACAATGGCGTTCTCTATCTGCCCACGGCCCATGCCGCCATCGCCTGCCGCCGGGTCGCGGCCATGCCTTACGGAACCCATACCGTTTTCATCGGGCAGGTTGTTTCGGCCGATGTCAGCGAGGTGACACGGCCGCTGCTTTACGAAAACGCCCAATATTGCGCGGCAAGCCCCTCGCACGAACCTGCCTGAATTTCCGCGATCAGAGCATTCCCGCAAGGAGACAATCATGAACGATATGAGCCATGCGCCGCAGCCGGTGCAAACGAACCCGCGTGCCCGCCTCGCCAGCCGCGTTGCCGGCATAGCCGATCTTTTCCGGGCGAGCGCCAGACAGACGGAGGAGGCCCGGCGCGTTCCCGCCAGCCACATCGAGGCGCTTCGCGGCATCGGTTATTTCGATATCGTCAAGCCCTGCGCCTTCGGCGGCAAGGGCGGAGATTTCGCCGAGTTGGTCGAGGCCAATATCGAGCTTTCGGCCGCCTGTGCGTCGACCGGCTGGGTCGCCGGCCTGCTGTCGGCCCATCAATGGCTGCTGGCGATGTTTCCGGAAGAGGCGCAGGCCGATGTCTGGGGTGAAAACCCCGACGCACTGCTGTGCGGTTCGTATGCGCCGGTGAAGATGGCGGAGCTTGCCGATGGCGGTTATCGCCTGAGCGGCAAATGGGCCTTCGCCTCAGGCTGTGAGAACGCGCAATGGTCCCTCTGCGCCGCCATCCTGCCGCCGCAGGGCGAGGGAAAGCCGGTTCCGGCCTTCTTGCTCGTTCCCGCCGGGCAATATGTGATTGAGGACACCTGGCACGTGGTGGGCCTGGCCGGCACGGGTTCCAAGACGCTCGTTCTCGATGATGTCTTTATTCCCAAACACCGGGTTCTGACCTTCCCCGACGCCACCAGTGGGAAGACGCCCGGCGGGCATTATTATGCGGAGGAAGGCCTGTTCAACATGCCGCTTCTGACCGGAATCCCCTCCTGTCTCGCGGCGGCGGGCGTCGGTGCGGCGAGGGGCGCGCTTGCCGCCTATGTCGATCACGTCGGCAGCCGGGTGACGCGCGGTGCGGTGGCGGGCGGCAATAATCGCATGGCCGAATTTCCAACCATCCAGCTGCGCGTCGCGGAAGCAGCGGCGAGCGTCGATGCGGCTTGCGAAATATTGCTGCGCGATGTCGCCCGGGCGCAGGCGCTTTCGCAGGCGAGGATCGAAGGTCGGGCGGAGTTTACCGTGGATGACCGCCTTCTCAGCCGCCGCGGCCAGTCCTTTGCGGTGTCTCTCGCCCTGCGCGCCGTGCAGGCGCTCAACGATTCCACCGGCGGCGTCGGGCTCGATCTTTCCAACCCGGTGCAGCGGGCGTGGCGCGATGCCAATGCGGTCGGCCGCCATATCAGCATGAACTGGGACGCCGTCGGCACCATGATCGGTCAGAGCATGCTCGGGCTGGAACCCAAGGGCCAATATTGATCGCTTCTCAGGCGGCAAATCATACAGTGAATTCGGAGGAAATAACATGCAAGGCAAGGTCGCTCTCGAGGAGCATTTCGCAATCCCGGAAACTCTTCAGGACTCGGCCGGTTTCGTACCCGGCGACTACTGGAAGGAATTGCAGCACCGCCTGCTCGACATTCAGGATACGCGCCTGAAGCTGATGGATGCGCATGGCATCGAAACCATGATCCTGTCGCTGAACGCACCGGCGGTGCAGGCAATCCCCGACAGGAAGAAGGCGATCGAAATCGCGCGGCGGGCGAATGACGTGCTTGCCGAAGAATGCGCCAAGCGGCCGGATCGCTTCCTTGCCTTCGCAGCATTGCCTTTGCAGGACCCGGATGCGGCGACGGAGGAATTGCAGCGCTGTGTCAACGATCTCGGTTTCGTCGGCGCGCTCGTTAACGGCTTCAGCCAGGAGGGCGATGGGCAGACGCCGCTTTATTACGACCTGCCGCAATATCGCCCGTTCTGGGGCGAAGTCGAAAAGCTCGACGTGCCTTTTTACCTGCATCCGCGCAATCCGCTGCCCCAGGACTCTCGCATTTATGACGGCCATCCCTGGCTGCTCGGCCCCACCTGGGCTTTCGCGCAGGAAACGGCTGTGCATGCGCTGCGTCTGATGGCGTCCGGCCTGTTCGACGAGCATCCGCGCCTCAACATCATTCTCGGCCATATGGGCGAGGGCCTGCCCTACATGATGTGGCGTATCGACCACCGCAATGCCTGGGTGAAGCTGCCGCCGCGTTATCCGGCCAAGCGCCGTTTCGTGGATTATTTCAACGAGAATTTCCACATCACCACCTCGGGCAATTTCCGCACCCAGACGCTGATCGACGCCATCCTGGAAATCGGCGCCGACCGCATTCTGTTTTCCACGGACTGGCCCTTCGAGAATATCGACCATGCCTCCGACTGGTTCAACGCGACGACCATTGCCGAGGCCGACCGGGTGAAGATCGGCCGCACCAATGCGCGCCGCCTGTTCAAACTCGACGGGAACTGACCCATGCAGCCGTTCGTCTACACGGCCGCGCCCGCCCGCATCGTTTTCGGGGCGGGCAGCTCGGCGGGCGCGGCGGAGGAAATCCACCGCCTTGGCCTGTCGCGGGCGCTGGTGCTTTCCACGCCGCAGCAGAAGGGCGACGCGGAGGCGCTTGCCGCCCGGCTCGGCCGGCTTGCTGCCGGCGTCTTCTCCGATGCGGCCATGCATACGCCGGTCGAGGTGACGAAAAACGCGGTCGAAGCCTATCGCGCCGCCGGTGCGGATTGCGTCGTGGCGCTCGGCGGCGGTTCCACCACCGGCCTCGGCAAGGCCATTGCGCTGCGCACCGATGCGGCGCAGATCGTCATCCCAACCACCTATGCCGGTTCCGAGGTGACGCCCATTCTCGGCCAGACGGAAAACGGGGTGAAGACCACCATCCGCGGGCCGGAAATCCTGCCGGAAGTGGTGATTTACGATGCGGAACTGACGCTTGGGTTGCCGGTCGACATCAGCATGACGAGCGGGCTGAACGCCATGGCGCATGCGGCGGAGGCGCTTTATGCGCAGGACCGCAATCCCATCGCCAGCCTGATGGCGGCCGAGGGGCTGCGGGCGATGATCGGAGCCCTTCCCGGCGTGAAGGCCGAGCCGCGGGATATCGAGGCGCGCGAAACCGCGCTTTATGGTGCATGGCTGTGCGGCTCGGTGCTTGGCGCCGTCGGCATGTCGTTGCATCACAAGCTTTGTCACACGCTGGGCGGCAGTCTCGATCTGCCACATGCGGAAACCCATGCGGTGCTTCTGCCGCACACCATCGCATATGTGGAACAGGCGGTGCCGGATTTGCTTGCACCCCTTGCCGCTCTTGTCGGCGGCAGGGCAGGGGCGGGGCTTTATGATTTCGCCGCCCGACTTGGCGCGCCGGCAAGCCTTGCGGCTCTCGGGGTCCGGTCGGACGATCTCGATCCCATGGCAGAGCTTGCAACGGCCAATCCTTACTGGTGCCCGCGGCCAATCGAAAAAACTGCGATCCGCGACCTTTTGCAACGCGCCTTCGAGGGCACGCGGCCGGAGTAACGGGAGGAGGAGACGATGGATATGAAGATGAGCAATGATGACGGCTACTTCATCGAGGAACGTTCGGCTGAAACCGTGATCGCGCGCATGCGCGATTGTGACGATCCGCGTTTGAAGGAAATCATGGCGGTCGTAACACGCAAGCTGCATGAGGCGGTGAAGGAAATCGAACCGACTGAGGAGGAGTGGATGAAGGCCATTCATTTTCTCACCGAGGTCGGCCAGATCTGCAATGAATGGCGGCAGGAATGGATCCTGTTTTCCGATATTCTCGGCGTCTCCATGCTGGTTGACGCCATCAACCATCGCAAGCCGAGCGGTGCGTCGGAATCGACCGTTCTCGGCCCCTTCCATGTGGCCGATGCGCCGGAAATGCCGATGGGTGCAAACATCTGCCTCGATGGCAAGGGCGAGGATATGGTGGTCACCGGCCGCATCCTCGATACCGAGGGGGCGCCGGTCGCCGACGCGCGCATCGATGTCTGGCAAGCCAATGACGAAGGTTTTTACGATGTGCAGCAGAAGGGCATCCAGCCCGATTTCAACCTGCGCGGCGTCTTCATCACCGGCGAGGACGGGCGCTACTGGTTCCGGGCCGCCAAGCCGAAATATTATCCGATCCCGGATGACGGTCCGGTCGGGCAGCTGTTGCGCGCCATGGGGCGGCATCCCTACCGGCCGGCGCACTTGCATTATATCGTCTCGGCGGAAGGCTTTACCACGCTCGTCACGCATATCTTCGATCCCGATGACCCCTATATCCGTTCGGATGCGGTCTTCGGCGTAAAAGAAAGCCTGCTTGCCGATTTCCAGCGGGTTGACGATGCGCGGAAGGCGAAAGAACTGGGTTTTACCAACGATTGGTTCTGGTCGGTGAACCATGATTTCGTACTTGCCAGATGAGCGGCCCGAGAAACCCAACACGGCTTTACGTGCGTTTCGCCGAAAGCGATCCCGCTACGGCTTCGCAACGTGCAGCCCATCTGGACGCCCACAAGGCCCACCTGCGCAATGGCGACGCGATGGCCGACGGTTTTAGAATTCTCGCTTCCGGCCCAATGAGCGCCGTTTCCGGCGTCTCATCGGCCGCGCTTGTCATTGCCGAAGCTCTCTCGATCGAGGACGTCATCGCTTTCAGCGAGGCCGACCCCTTCGTCATTCACGGTGTCTATAACAGGATTCGTATTTTGAACTGGACGCCGACGCTGTCGACGATTTCCGGGTTGGAGGCCGGCTAAAATTTCGTCGGCGCGGTGCGCTTGGCAGTGGCTAACATTTCATTTGCAATTTTTGCAAATGCAACATTTAATCGAAGGCGGGTGATACTGGCGATATGTGCTTGACGGGAGCGAGGCATGTATCAGGGTGGAGCAAGCCGGGCACTCACGGAGGATATCGCAGGGACGGGAAGACGCTTATCCATTCCGGATGGCGCGTTCTTGCGTGAAAGGGAGGAACATGTCCACGAATTATCTGAGCGCCGCGTCAGTGCGGACGAAGAACCCGGCCGGCGTTATCGCGACATGCGGCCTGATGATCATGTTTGATGGTTACGATCTTGTCGTTTATGGCGCCGTCGCACCGGCACTCTTGAAAGAAAGCGCATGGGCGCTGAACCCGGCCATGGTCGGGCGCGCCGCCGCGCTGACGCTGGTGGGCATGCTGCTGGGCGCGCTGTTTGCCGGCACCATGGCCGACCGCATCGGCCGCCGCAAGGTGGTTCTTCTCAGCCTCGCCGGCTTTTCGGCGATGATGATCGCCTCGGCCATGACGCCGAATTTTCTCGCCTTTGAAATTACGCGCTTCTTCGCCGGTCTCGGGCTTGGCGCGCTTTTGCCGACGGTCACCGCGCTGGTGCTGGAATTTTCGCCGCCGCATCGCAGGGCGCAGGCCAACTCCCTGTCTTTCCTCGGCTATCTTATCGGCGGCATCATTTCCGGCGTCATGGGCATCCTTCTTCTGGAGACCTATGGCTGGCGGCCATTGATGCTGATCGGCGGTCTGCCGCTTGTTCTTTTACCGATCTTCATGCGGTTCCTGCCGGAATCGCCCGAATGGCTGGCAAGCAAGGGTCGGCAGGCGGAGGCTGATGGCATTTGCGACAGCTATGGCCTGCAACGCATCGTGCCGCATGCAAAAATCCAAAAGGGCGGGGTCGGCGCGCTGTTTTCGGAAGGCCGGATGCTCTCGACGCTGAATGCCTGGGGCATCCACTTCTGCTCGCTGCTTCTCACCTTCGGCATGGTCAACTGGCTGCCCACCATCATGAACAAGATGGGTTATGACATCAGTTCCGCGCTCAGCTTTTCCGTCATGCTCAATGTCGGGGCTGCGATCGGCATTCTCATCGGCGGGCGATTTGCGGATAAGGGGAACGTCAAGGTGGTCGTGGCGGTCCTGTTTGCCATCGGCGCCGCCTCGATCTTTGCCCTGACGGTGAACAAGGGTCCGCTTCTTTATGCCTTCGTCGCCCTTGCGGGTGCGGGCACCATCGGAACGCAGATCCTGGCCAATGTTCTGGTCGGGCGGCTTTATCCCGTCCATATTCGCGGTACGGGTCTCGGCTTTTCGCTGGCGGTCGGGCGGCTTGGCGGCATTGCCGGCCCGATGATCGGCGGCGTTGTGCTGCAGCGGGGTCTGGCGCCGGAGTGGAACTTCTATATTTTCGGCTCGGTCGCACTTGTAGGGCTGATGCTGACGGTATTGACCCTGCTTTACCGCACCTCCGGTGATGCGCGGGCTTGATGAATGAAACGGCCGGCCGCGGAGGACTGAACTCTGCGGCCGGACCATCTCCGATAACGCTGCCGAGCGATTTTACGCCCGGAAGCATCATGCCTTACGGGACACCGGCGCTATCGTCGCCATCTGCTGCAACGTCCGCTCGTTTGTGCGTTTGGCCCGTGCCAGCGCATCGTCGCGATCTTCCGGCAATGTATAAGTCATATAGGACAGCGAGGTTTCGAGGTCGTTGTTGTTATGTCCGAGAATGGCGGCGAAGTAGCTGTTCTTGGTCACATGCGGCGGCGCGAAATTGTGAAAGGCCACCTCTGCATAGAGGTGCCGGAGGCCATAGGGCTTGGGAAGCTCTTCCTTCGGCCAGATATCCTCGAACAGGTTAAAAACCGTGTCCCGGAGCAGCAGACGGGTTTCCGACGAAAAATCGTCGATCGACATGCCATGCCACAATTTTCCCTGGCCGCTTTCACGCAGGCGCCTATAGGCGGCGAGAATGGTTTCCGAGCGGGCAAGCACCGGGATTTCATAGGTAATCCCGTATTTCGTTCCTTCGCCCTGTTTCGTCTTGGCCTGGCCGTTGAACAGGAGGCTCCATTTGGAGACGCCCTTGCCATAGGGGGCAGGGGAAAATTCGGCCTGGGTGAAGACCTCATAGGGGCGGCGTCCGGTCATGCCGATCAGGCCGATGCCGATCATCAGGGGATCGGCGGACAGGAGTTTATCGGCGCAGATCTTCAGAACCTGTCGATAATTCTCGAAGGTTATCAGTGCGCCGTGCTTTCTGGCGATCTTCTCCATCTTCACCCGGCGCGCATCGTCATACATCGCGGCATCGCCGGTGGCGATCTTCAGCATCGGATGGTCGTCGCCGAAGGCCTCGCGGATGGCGTTGCGATATTTGGTGATGTAGGAGATGATCGTTGTCTGGGCCCTGCCCTGCATGGTGCTGATTTCAGCGTTCCACAGGGTCTGCATCTCTTCTTTCGTTCCCATGCCGTTCATCGCCGAAATGAAATCCGCGATGCGCAGCAGAACGGTCGGCTTGCGACCGGCGGTGTTGAACTCCGCCCGTTCGATTTTCTCGACGATGGAGGTCGCCACGCCGGTCTTCGTATAGTCGGCGCGCGCAATATAGGTGTTCAGCCGCTCGCGCAGCTTCTTCATGTTGCAGATGGCAAGCGGCGTGCTCTTCGGCCCGAACTCGGCCTTTAGCGCATTGCGATATTTCATGATGTAGAGTTCGAGCGTCTTTTCGGTGCGGCCATTTTCGAAATGGTAGCGGACCTCGGCATCCCACAGGTCGCGGATTTTTCTGTTGCGCAGGGTCTCATCGCTTTTCATCGCCTCTTTGACCTGGCCGACGAAATGATCGATGCGTTCCACGAGGACTGGTGTTTTCGTCTTTCGCTTTAAAGCGGGCATGCGGCGGCTCCCTGAACCCGTCCGGAAATACAAAATCCATGGTTGGCGATCAACAGCAGCACGGTTGCGGAAATGTGATGAACATCCACTGCAGGCCGGTTTCTTTTGAATAATAGTTTAGGCGATTCCGCAAGCACGGCCGCGACGCGAAGACGCGTCGTCGATGCGTTCGCCGTCAAAGATTATCCGAGATGTGGAATATCGGCCTGTGGTGATGCAGGCTATTTCGGCAGCCGGGTCTTCAGCGATGTCACGATACGCTTGGCCAACCCCTCATAGTCCTCGTCAAAATGGTGGCCGCCCTCGATGCCGACCGTTTCCACGCCCTTGGTTTTCAGGCCGGGGCAGGGGTCTTCATCTTCTTCTTCCGTGCCATAGATGCATTGCACCAGCTTCGGATCGATCTTGGCGATGTCATCCACCGTCTTGCCGCCCTTGCCTTCACCGGCAACGCCAAGCCAGCCTTCGACGGAAATCTCGAAATCCACTTCGGTCGAAAGTCCCATCAGGGTCAGTTGCACGACATGCGACTTGTCGCGGTCAGGCAGCAGATTATAGGTGGCGGGAAGAATATCGGCACCGAAGGAATAGCCGATCAACACCACATTGCGGACTTTCCATTCCTTGCGATAGGTGTCGATGATGCGGCCGAGATCTGTGGCGACTTCCTGCGGTTTCTTTTCCTTCCAGAAATAGCGGAGCGAATCGACACCGATGACGGGTATGCCTTCCTTCTGGAAGGCGCCGCCCACTTCCTCATCGAGATCGCGCCAGCCGCCGTCGCCGGAATAGATCACCGCCATGGTGTCCATCACCGGGCTGGTTTCCAGAACCTTGATCGGCAGGCCGAGCGGGCTGTCGGTGTCGCCTGCGGCGTCGATCTGGTCGGACAGGGTCTGGGTCAGAACCTCGTCCCCCTTGTCATCCACATCCGTCACGTCGATATCGGGATGCAGCTTGACGAGCGCATTGACGTGGTCGCGGCCCTTCTGATCCGCGGCAGAGGTGAACAGCACGCTGACGGGTGCAGGCAGCGGGCCGTCGGTCAGGCCATAGACCGTTTCGCCATCCGCCTTGTCCTTGGTGGCGGGGGTACAGAGAATTTTCTCAAGCGGCAGGCCGGCCTTGGGGTCGACGGCAATGGCTTCGCGGACGGTGGAGACGGGGCTCTGCGCAATCATCGCCAGCGCCAGCGTTCCGCCCTTGCCGATGCCGGTGAGGATGGGCTGGCGATAGCTGCTCGTGCCGGCGGTGCGCTGAATCTGCTGCGAGAGCGACTCGATGTCCGAGATCATATAGATGCACTCGTCGTCATCGGCCTCGAGCGCCTTCAGATATTCCTTGAAGTCGATGCCGACCACGGCAGCACCCTTTTCCACCAGCGCCTTGGCGCGGGTCTCATCGGTGGCCGTCCATCCGTCCGCATCGGAAATCAGGAAGACGCTGGCGAGAATTTCGCCATCCGGCACCATGATGTGTCCGGCGGGGATCATGCCGGTCTCGTAAGCGGGCTTGTCCTGCGCAAAAACGGTGACAGAAGCCAACAAGGGGGCGGCGAACAGAGCGGAGGCGGCAAGAACCGCTTTCAGCATGCTGGATTTCCTCATTTTCCGATCACTCCTCTGACGCCGCCGCTGATGAGAACTGTCGCATCCATCAGCGCCATAGCGGCGTCTGCGCCGTTCTGCACGGCAAGGTAACGCGGTTCCCATTTCGGGTGGAACTTTGCCTTGAAGGCGCGAAGTCCCTTGAAGTTGTAGAACCGTTCGCCGTGTTCGAACAGCGTGCTGCCGATGCGGTCCCAGACGGGGGCGGCGTCGCGTTTCGACATGCCGGACATGGGGGCCATGCCGAGATTGAAGCTCGCATAGCCCGCATCGCGCAGATATTGCATGATGCTGACGAAGAGAAAATCCATCGAGCCACGCGGCGCATCCGGCGAAAAACGCATGAGGTCGACGGTGGCTTCCTTTTTCGTGTCCGTCACCATGAGATTGGCAAAGGCGGTGATCTTTCCATCCTTGCGCAGCACGGCGACTGGTTGCGACAGTATGTAATTCGGCTCGAAAGCACCAAGCGAGAAGCGCTTTTCCCGGGTATTGTGGTGGGCAAGCCAGCCGTCGGAGACCTGTTTCAACTCATCCAGAATATCCGCGACCTGCGCTTGCTCGACCACCTCGAAGGTCAGTCCGTCGCGCGCGCCTCGGCTCAGCGACTGGCGAAGATTGGCGAGCTTTCCGCCCTTCAGTTCGAATGCGGTGAGATCGACCAATGCCAGTTCGCCGAGCTTGAAGGCGCGCAGGCCCGCATCGGCGCAATGGGAGAGGAGAAAAGGCGAAATCTGATAGAAGGCGGCGCGCGCGCCGGCGCCACGGGCGGCTTCCACGAATTGCCAGACCAGATCGGGGAAATCATTCTCGTCGCCGACCGGATCGGCGAAAGCGATCCATGAGCGGCCCTGAATCCCATACATGATGAAGGCGTTGCCGTTTTCGGAAAACATTACGTGTTTGTCGCCCATGCGCACCAGATTGGCGTCGGCCGCATCCTGCGTCATGACGATACCGGTCGCGCTCGTAACGTCGTCGGCCTTGATGGCCTCCGGCCTGAAGGCCACCGGCCGCATCAGGCTGAAGATGGCTATCGTGGAGGAGGCGAGCACGAGGCCTAAAAGGGCGCGCAATCCGCGCGGCGCTTCCTCGGAGAATTCGAACTGCCACCATAATGTCTGGCTGTAATCCGTATCGCGATAGACGAAGAGCAGGATTGTCGCCGCGCCCGCAATGATGACGGCCATGGCGGCGAGCCAGCTTGGACCCAACGCCTGCTTCACCAGCGAGGCATGGCGGTTAAAGCTGCGCATATTGACGGAAAGGGCCGCGATGAAGACGCCGAGGATGGCGGCTTCAAACACGGCGATGGCCTTGAGGAGCGAGAGGACCAGCGCCAGCGAAGCAGCGACGAGCGCTATCCACCAGGCGCCGTCCAGCCGCTGCCCGAGGCCGCGCGAGGCAACGACAAGTACGAGGCCGAGAATGCTTGTCAGAAAATGCGCGGCCTCGACGATGGGAAGCGGCACGAAATTGGAGAGGAAATCCAGATTGCTGTCCGGTGTCGGCGTCACGCTCGAAAAGATCAGCATGGCGCCGAGGATCATCGCGAAGGTCGATAACAGCGGCGGCGCGAGCCTGACGGCAAGCTGGCTGATATCGGAGACAACAGGCTTTGCCGCGAACTGCTTCATCTCCGAGACGAGCATGACCAGAATGGCCACCACCAGCGGCAGAACGTGATAGATCACGCGGTAGAGAACGAGGCTTCCGAGCAACTGATCGACGCTTATGGCATTGCCAAGCCCCGCAACCATGACGGTTTCGAAGACGCCGAGGCCCGCGGGCACATGGCTGAGGACGCCAAGGCCGACGGCGGTGGCGTAGATGGCGAAAAATGTCGGCCAGCCGAGATGTGTGTCGGGCAGGAGGACATAAAGCACGGAAGCGGAAGCGGCGATATCGAAGGCGGAAACGAGGAATTGCCGCGATGATGTCCGGCTGTCCGGAAGGCGCAGACGCCATGCGCCGAGCCGGATGATACGCCCGTTGCGCCCGACAAAGGCCGCCGCCCCGAGAGCCGCGATTATGGCAAGCGCCGTACCTCTGAGGATAGCGGCATCGACGTCGATGATAGCGGCGATGCGCGGCGCGACGATGAAGGTGGAGATGGCGCTGACCGAAAGCAGCCCAAGCCCGAAGGACAGCGTGACAAAGGCGATGACGCGGGCGATTTCACCCGGTGAAAGACCCAGCCGGGAATAGGCCCGAAAGCGGATCGCGCCACCGCTCAAGGGGCCGAAACCGGCAGTATTGCCGATGGCATAGGCCGCAAACGCCGTTGCGGCCATGGGCGGAAAGGGCAACTTGCGGCCGATATATTCGATGGCATTGGCGTCGTAGAATATCAGCGCCAGAAAGCTGAGCCCGGTGAAGACGATGGCGAGCAGCACCGCCGACGCCGAGGTCTGCGTCAGCGCATCGATGACGTCGTCATAACGGACTTCGGAGGTCAGGTGATAGATGGCGAACGTCATCATCACGAAGACCAGCGTAATGGCGATCGCAGTCAGATAGGGGCGGTTTCTGGCAAAAAAGCTTTCAACCGCAGATTCCGTAACATCGGTTTGTGTAATTTCGCTCTTGTCTGCCATTTATTTTGCCCAGCGCCAGTTCCTGTTGGCGAACCACAGGATTGTGTCGCTAATTCGTTGCGGTTGAGGAAATGTGATTAGCAGAAAAGCATGAAGTGTCGATGTGAACTTTGTCGCCGGTTATTCGGGAATAACCAACAGTTTAATCGCGCAAATACAACTGAAGAATGCAAGATTTTGGAGATCGTTCCCAAAGGGACAAAATTGACCGCGGCGGTTGCCTGGTGGTGGTGTTTGATGCCATTACACGCTCCTTTTGATTGAAGGAGATGCAGATGAATACGCCATCAAGAATAGCGCTTTCGGTGGTCGTCGCCCTTGTGGCGGGCGGCGGATACATGGCGGTGGACAAGATGCGCGGCGCCGAATGGGTCGTTTCGCCGCAGCAGATTGCGGAGGCCAAGGCGAAAGGGCAGATGGGTTATGAATCCCGTCCGGGTACCGTGACCGTGTTGCCGATCCGCAGCGAGACGGCGGATGTGCTGCCGATGAAATGGGCGATGGTCGGTGTCGTCGCCGGGCTTCTGGCCTTCCGGGCGAGCGGCAAGAAAAAAGCGGCAAAGGCTTAACGGCCTGCCGCTTGATGTCTCCGGCGTCCTGCGCCGGAGATGCACTTGATGGGAGGTCTTACGCGCCCCAGGTCTTTTCCAGCACGCGAATCCAGTTGCCGTGGCAGATTTTGGCAAGCGCCTCGTCGTCATAACCACCCTTGCGCAGGGCTTCGACCAGCAATTGCAGGTCGCCCGCATCCTTCATGGCGGCGGGAATGGTGGTGCCGTCGAAATCCGAACCGAGCGCGACGTGGTCGATGCCAATGCGATTGACGATGTAGTCGATGTGGCGGACGAGTTCGTTGAGGTCGGTGTCCGGGTTCTTGACGCCGTCCTGACGCAGGAACAGCACGCCGAAATTGATGCCGGCAAGGCCGCCCGTATCGCGGATGGCGTCCAGCTGGCGGTCGGTGAGGTTGCGGCTGTGATTGCAGATTGCGTAGGCGTTGGAATGCGATGCCACCAGCGGCGCGTCTGAAATCTTGGCGATATCCCAGAAACCCTGTTCGTTCATGTGCGAGAGATCGACCATGATCTTCAGCTCATTGCAGGTTTTTACCAGCCGCTTGCCGGTGTCGGTCAGACCCGGGCCGATATCCGGCGTCGAGGGGAAACGAAACGGAACGCCGTAAGCGAAGATGTTCGGGCGGCTCCAGACCGGTCCAAGCGTGCGCAGGCCCGCTTCGTAGAGAACGTAGAGCGCATCCAGATCGGCGCCGATCGCTTCCGCGCCTTCGATATGGAAAACGGAGGCGAAGGCGCCTTCTGCCATGGCGCTGCGGATATCGGCGGCGGTGCGGCAGACCTTGAGTGCGCCTGCGGATTGTTTCTCGGCGCGGAACAGCAGGGCGGCCATGGCATGCGTCGCCTTTAGCGCATCAGCCTCGGCAGGTGTCGGGAAGTCACCGTTGGCGTCCTTCTCCATGCTGGGTGACGGCACATACATGGCGCAGAGACCGCCGGCCAGCCCGCCCTTTTTCGCACGTGGCAGATCGATATGGCCAACGGTGTCGCCTTCGACGAGAAGCGTTTCGGGAGAGACATTGCCCGATTTCCATAACCGCAGAAGTACGTCGTTGTGACCGTCGAAGACGGGTACGGGTTTTTGATCGGTCATGGTCATTCACCTTCGGATAGCGGGAGGGCGCGGACGCGCGTCCATCAGACTTTTGGGAATTGGTAGAGGAAAGGTCAAGGCGGGAGCAAATGCAATCCATGCATAGGCTCTGCCAAATTTGGAATTGGTCGGGCCTCGTTTGCTCGTGGTAATCGCGGGAAAACATAAAAAAAATGACTGGATTGGGGCAAACCCACACCGTTTCCGAAAAATAAGGTCCGAAAGGGGATTTTCGATGATTTCAAGACGCAACCTGCTGATTGCCGGCGCTGCCGTTCCGTTCCTGTCCTATGCGCGCATTCCGGCCTTTGCCGCAACGCCCAAGGATATTCTGGTCGTGGCCCAGCAGCTGGACAATATGACGAGCCTTGACCCGCATGAAGGTTTCGAAGCCGTCGGCGGTGAAATCATCTCCAACATGTACCAGAAGCTGGTGCGGGCCAACCGTGAGGATTCCACCAAGGTCGATCCGGTTGTCGCGAAATCCTGGGAAGCCGATGCGGACGGCAAGGTCTTTACCTTCACGATCGGTGACGATGCGACCTTCTCCAGCGGTGCGAAAGTGACTGCGGAAGACGTTGCCTTCTCGTTGCAGCGCGCGATCAAGATGAACAAGAGCCCGGCCTTCATCATCGGTCAGTTCGGCTTCACGCCTGAAAATGCCGAAACGACCATCGTTGCCGCCGACGACAAGACGGTGAAGCTGACGACGGCCAAGCCGACCGCCATCTCCTTTCTGCTCTATTGCCTCTCCGCCAATATCGGCGCGATCGTTGAAAAGAAGGCGGTTCTCGCCAATGCTTCGGGTGAAGACCTCGGCAATGGCTGGCTGCAAAAGAACAGCGCCGGTTCCGGCGATTTCATGCTGCAGGCCTGGAAGCCCAGCGAAAGCGTTGCGCTGACAGTCAATCCGAACGGCCCCTATAAGGGCAATATCAAGCGCATCGTGCTGCGCCACGTCACCGATCCGTCTTCCCAGCTTCTGATGTTGCAGAAGGGCGATATCGACATTGCCCGCGACCTGACCTCGGAGCAGCTGCGCACCGTCCAGAACGACGCCAATATCGAGCTGGAGCGCAAGTCCATTGCCTCGCTGGTGCTGATCTCGCTCAATCAGGGCAATGAAAACCTTGCCAAGCCGCAGGTCTGGCAGGCCATCAAGTGGGCGCTGGACTATAAGGGCATGCAGGAAAACATCGTGCCGCTGACGCACGAAATCCACCAGAGCTTTGAGCCGAAGGGCTTCCCCGGCGCCGTCAACGACACGCCGTTCCAGCGCGATGTCGAGAAGGCAAAGGCGCTGATGGCGGAAGCCGGCCTTGCCGATGGTTTCGAAATCACCATGGATCACTATTCCGCCCAGCCCTATCCGGATCTGGCGCAGGCCATTCAGGCAAACCTTGCCGATATCGGCATCAAGGTGCGCCTGCAATCGGCCGAGAACCGTCAGGTTCTGACCAAGATGCGCGCCCGCGAACACCAGATGGCGCTATCGGCATGGGGCACGGATTATTTCGATCCGCATTCCAACGCCGATGTCTTCAACATCAACAAGGACAATGGCGACGACGCCAAGTCGAAGCCCTTCCTGTGGCGTTCGCGCTTCAAGAACGACGACTTCGCCGCTAAGGCGGAAGCTGCCCGTGACGAGAAAGACCCGGCAAAGCGCGTGGAGCTTTATGAAGCGCTGCAGCGCGAGCACATGGAAAACAGCCCCTTCGTGTTCATGTTCCAGACCACGAAGACGGCAGCCTTCCGCAAGGGCGTTTCCGGCTTTGAACTCGGCGTTCTCTCCGAAGGCAATTCCTACCACGATGCGAAGAAAGCGTGACATTGAACAAGCGCGTTAAAAGCATATCGTCGATACTGAGCAGCGTCCTCCTGACGCTGTTCGGTTTGATGATCATCACCTTCATGATCGGGCGCGTCATGCCTGTCGATCCCGTCATCGCGGCGGTCGGCGACAATGCGCCCGAAGACGTCATCGTGCGGGTGCGGGCCGAAATGGGTCTCGACCAGCCGCTGGTCGTGCAGTTCTTCCACTATGTCTCGCAGGTCCTGCATGGCGATTTCGGCAATTCGATCCTGACCCGCAATCCGGTCTGGATCGATATCAAGCGCGTTTTCCCCGCCACCTTCGAACTTGCCACGGCAGCGCTTATCCTCGCCGCGCTGATCGGCATTCCGCTGGGTGTCTGGGCCGCCGTGAAGCAGGGCAAGCTGACCGACCAGGTGATCCGCGTCGTCTGCCTTGCCGGTCATTCCGTGCCGGTCTTCATGCTGGCGCTGATTTCGCTGCTTGTCTTTTACGCCACGCTCGGCGTCGCACCGGGACCGGGCCGGCAGGACATCATCTATGACGGCATGATCACGCAGGTCACGGGCCTGATGACGGTCGATACGCTGCTTGCCGGCGACTGGGACGCCTTTTACGACGCCATCGCCCATATGGTGCAGCCCGTCTGCATTCTCGCCTATTTCAGCATGGCCTATATCACCCGCATGACGCGCGCCTTCATGATCGACGCGCTGAAGGGCGAATATGTCATCACCGCCCGCGCCAAGGGGCTTTCGGCCATGACCGTTATATGGGGCCACGCCTTCCCGACGGTCGCCGTGCAGCTCGTTACCGTTCTCGCGCTCACCTATGCCGGCCTTCTCGAAGGTGCCGTGGTGACGGAAACCGTCTTCAGCTGGCCCGGCCTCGGCCAATATCTCACCGTCTCGCTCATGAACGCGGACATGAACCCCGTGGTCGGAGCAACACTGTTGATCGGCTTCATCTATGTCGCCCTCAACCTGCTCGCAGACGTGCTTTACAGAGTTATGGATCCTCGCGTTCGATGATGTTAGCTAATTTCAGAAACTGGGCGCTGGATGAGACGCCGCATTCGCGAACACAGGCTGCCTGGGGCAACCGGTATCGCATCTGGCTCAATCTCAAGTCCAATCCGCTGGCGGTGGCCGGTCTGACCATCATCGTCCTCTTCATCGCGCTGTCGCTTCTGGCGCCGCTGCTCGCACCCTACGATCCGGCGACGCAGAACCTCGGCAACCGCCTTGCCTTCCCGAGCGCCGAGCACTGGTTCGGCACTGATGAGCTGGGCCGCGACATTCTCTCGCGCATTCTCTATGGCGGCCGCGTCACGCTCGGCATGGTCATTGCCGTCGTCGTTCTCGTAGCACCCATCGGTCTCGCCATCGGTTGCATCGCCGGTTATTTTGGCGGTATCGTCGATACGGTGCTGATGCGGGTGACGGATGTGTTCCTGGCCTTCCCCCGCCTCATCCTCGCGCTGGCCTTTGTTGCGGCGCTGAAGCCGGGCGTCGAAAGCGCCATTCTCGCCATCGCGCTCACCGCATGGCCACCCTATGCGCGTCTTGCCCGTGCCGAAACCATGACGGTGCGCGGCAGTGATTTCGTCGCGGCCTATCGCCTGACCGGTGCTTCCGCCTGGCGCATCATTGCCCGGCATATTGCGCCGCTCTGCGTGCCGAGCCTTATCGTGCGCATCACGCTCGACATGAGCTCGATCATCATCACGGCCGCAAGCCTCGGCTTCCTCGGCATGGGCGCTCAGCCGCCATCGCCGGAATGGGGCGCGATGATTGCGACGGCCAAGCGCTTCATCTTCGAACAATGGTGGGTCGCCACCATTCCCGGCATCGCCATCTTCCTCGTTTCGCTCGCCTTCAACTTCCTCGGCGATGGCCTGCGCGACGTTCTCGACCCGAAGGGACATTGAGCCATGCTGGTCGAAATCGAAAATCTGAAGATCGCCTTCCAGACCCGCACCAGCCGTTTCGAGGCGGTGCGTGGTGTTTCCATGAAGCTCGGTACCGAAAAGCTCGGGATCGTCGGCGAATCCGGTTCGGGCAAGAGCCTGACGGCCCGGGCGCTGATGAAGCTTCTGCCCTCCAATGCCGATATCCGCGCCAATAAGCTTGCCTTCGACGGCATCGACGTGCTGTCTGCCAGCGAAAGGCAGATGCGCCAGATCCGCGGCAAGCGGGCGGGTTTCATTCTGCAAGATCCGAAATATTCGCTGAACCCGGTCAAGACCATGGGCGCACAGATCGCTGAAGCCTGGCGTGCCCATAAGGGCGGCAGCAAGCGTGCCGCCATGGAAGCGGCAATCGCCCTGCTTGATCAGGTGAAGATCCGCAATCCGCGTCAGGTCGCCTCGTCCTATGCACATGAGGTTTCCGGCGGCATGGGTCAGCGCGTGATGATCGCGATGATGCTGGCGCCCGATCCCGAGCTTCTGATCGCCGACGAACCGACGAGTGCTCTCGATGCCACGGTGCAGGCGGAAATCCTGCGGCTGATCGAGGAGCTGGTGTCGGAACGCGGCATGGGTCTCATCCTCATCAGCCACGACCTGCCGCTCGTCTCGCATTTCTGCGACCGCGTCGCCGTGATGTATTCCGGCCGGGTGATGGAGGAGCTGAAGGCGTCCGAACTTCTGAAAGCCGAACATCCCTATACAAAGGGACTTCTGAACTGCATTCCCTCGCTGACGCATCCGCGTGAGCGTCTTCCCGTTCTCAACCGTGATGCAGCGTGGTCCAGCCAATGATCGACGTCGATAATCTCCGTATCAAGTTCGGCGACCGTGAAGTGGTGAAGGGCGTGTCCTTTTCGGTGGAAAAGGGCGGCAGCTTCGGCATTGTCGGTGAAAGCGGCTCGGGCAAATCCACCATCCTGCGCGCCATGGCCGGGCTCAATGAAAGCTGGGAAGGCCGCATCGCCTTTGCCGGCAAGGACGCGCCGCTGCGCCGTACGCCGGAATTCTTCCGGCAGGTGCAGATGGTGTTTCAGGACCCCTATGGCTCGCTGCATCCGCGCCAGACCATCGACCGTATTCTCAGCGAATTGCCGCTGGTGCACGGCATGGACAATATCGAAAAGCGCATCCAGCAGGCGCTCTCGGATGTGGCGCTGCCGCAGGCCGTGCGTTTCCGGTTCCCGCACCAGCTTTCCGGCGGCCAGCGCCAGCGCGTGGCGATTGCCCGTGCCCTGATCGCCGACCCTGAGGTGCTGCTGCTCGATGAACCGACCTCGGCGCTCGATGTCTCGGTACAGGCGGAAATCCTGAACCTGTTGCAGGATCTGCGGGCGGCGCGCAACCTCACCTATATTCTCGTCAGCCACAATCTGGCTGTCATCGCGCATCTGTGCCCGCAGGTTGGCGTGATGCTGAACGGGGAAATGGTGGAGCAACTGAGCGCGGGTGATCTGCGCGAGGGCCGCACGAAACATCCGCATACGGAAGAGCTGCGCAGCCTGAGTATCCGGTTGGAAGAACCGGCCTGAGGTCGGGTCGCTAATAGATCGAGCGGGTGCTGCTCGTTTCTTCTCCCCGTCGGGGAGAAGTCCGCGGCAGCGGGATGAGGGGGCAAGCTCTCAGTTTATCGCTGACGTTGCCCCCTCATCCGACCCTTCGGGCCACCTTCTCCCCGGCGGGGAGAAGAAACAAGCTGCGATGGCGGCGATAAACCGTTGTCCTCGCGTGTCCATTCGACCCATAAACACACGAGACCAAACCATGCCACATCAATTCGATTGGAACGCCGCGTCAACCCTTTCAGAGACCTTCGTCTCGCAATGGGCGGG
Organism: Agrobacterium sp. ST15.13.013; assembly: GCF_027956525.1. Classification (NCBI taxonomy): domain Bacteria; kingdom Pseudomonadati; phylum Pseudomonadota; class Alphaproteobacteria; order Hyphomicrobiales; family Rhizobiaceae; genus Agrobacterium; species Agrobacterium sp. ST15.13.013. The sequence continues at coordinate 39,716 of NZ_JAQKGP010000023.1, read as the reverse complement.
CAACGAGCCGGGCGGAGCGGTCATTGGTTTTGATCTCGATGGCATCCGTTTTGCCCATGCGGGCGGCGTCGAAAGTCTCTCGACCTTCGCACCCTTCACGCCGCAGAGCGTCGTGCGTTATGCCTCAGTCACCAAACACGCCTTCTGCGCCATGGTGCTCGCCCATTCCGATCTGATCGGGCTCAACGATCCGCTCGGCAAACATCTGCCGGAGCTGCAATCGCCGCTGCGCGACGTGACCGTCGGGCAGGCGCTGGATATGAGCGGCGGCCTGCCGGATACGCGCGAGTGCCTGTCGCTGCTTGGTCTTTCCGTCTATACCGAAACGAAAGCCGGGCCGCTCCTCGACTATGTTTCTCGACTGACGCGGCTGAATTTTTCGGCGGGCAGCGAGGTGTCCTATTCCAACACGGGTTATCGTCTGGTGGAAGCGGTGCTGGAGCGCCGGGGTTTCCGTTTCGATGATTTCGTGCAGACACAGATTTCCGGGCCGTTCGGCGTGTTTCTCAAGGCGCCGGATGTCTGGAACGATCCGGTCAATGGACTTGTCCCGGGTTACTGGAAGTCTGAAGAGAATTGGCAGCTCTCTGCCGCCGGCCTGCATATCTCTGCATCCGGCAGCCTTGCCGGCAGCGCCGAGGCGCTGACCCGCTGGCTGCAGGGACTGATGCGGGGTGAGGGCAGCTTTGCCGGTGTTCTGGGCAGGCTCTCCGCCGTGCGGCCACTCGCCGATGGGCGGATGAGCGAATATGGACTTGGCCTGCGCTGGTCGCATCTCGGTGACCGGCGTTTCGTTGGCCATGGCGGTTCGCATCCCGGCTACAAGACCTATTTTCTGCTCGACCCTGAAAACGGCACTGGCTTCGTCGTGGTGTCGAACCGCGAGGACACCAATGGCTTCAAGATCGCGCTGGAAAGTATGGCGGCCTTGACCGGCCTGCCTCTGCCGAAAGCCGCGGCCAGCCTGCCCGACGGTCTTTACGCTACGGAAAGCGGTCCTTGGTGGCTGGAGATCAAGGGCAGCACATCCACTTTCATCGATGGTGACGACACGCTTTACGAGGATGCCGACGGCTGGGTCTCGTCGCGTTCGGCATCCTCGCCCATGCGACTGAGGTTCGATGGCGAAGCGATCATTGGCGAGGCGGGCCATGCGGCCCGACGCTTCCTGCCTGTTGGCGAGCATGCCGTGCCGGATGATCTTTCGGGGTTGTGGCGCTCCGATGAGGGCGCCGAATTTTCGATCAGCGGTTCGTCGCTGACGATGGGCATCGGCCCGACGCGTCGCAGCATGCCTCTGAAGGCGCTCGGCAATGGTCGTTTCCTCTTCACGCTGATTGACGGGCCATGGACGAAGCGCGTCTGCCTCAATCGCCTGGGCGATGATCGGATCGAGCTGGTTTCCAGTCGGGCGCGGATGATCGAATATTCGAGGGGCCTTTAAAAGGGTTTCATTCACCTCCCATTGCTCCTAATAAAGACGCTTTCCGGATAAACGGATAAGATGTTTTTGTTGGGAGTGTGCGCCTTGGAAGTCAAATGGCTCGAGGATTTCCTGGCGCTGGCCGGAACGCTCAATTTCTCGAAGGCGGCGGATGAGCGGCATGTGACGCAATCCGCCTTCAGCCGGCGCATCAAGCAGCTGGAAGCCTGGGTGGGCGCGACGCTGGTCGACCGCGCATCCTATCCCTCACGATTGACGGAGGCAGGAGCGAAGTTCGTGCCAGTGGCGCAGGAGACGCTGAAACAGCTCTACCATGCGCGGCGCACCCTGTTGCAGGAAGATGGCGAGGATGCGAAGACCGTACGGCTGACCGCCCTCCATACTCTGTCCTTCACCTTTTTTCCTGGCTGGTTGAAACGGGTGAATGACACAGCTGGCCCCCTGTTTTCCGTGCTGCGGCCCGACTCCGGCAGCATGGAGGAAAACCTCAACTCGCTGGTGGACGGGCAGAGCGATTTCCTTCTGACCTATGCCCACCATGAAGTGCCGATGCTGCTTGATGCGCAGCTATTCGAATTTCGTGTGCTGGGTGCAGAGAATATAATTCCGGTCTCAGCCCCGACTAAGGATGGCACGCCGCTGCATGCGCTGGTCGAAAATGCGAAAAAACCCTTCGCCTATCTGGATTACGAGAAAGCCTCGTTCTTCGGGCCGCTGCTGCGCGATCTCTTAAGCGCAAGGTTGCCTCAATTCGAGCGTGTGCATGAGGGCAGCATGTCGGTGGGGCTGAAAGCCATGGCGATGGCCGGCTGGGGTGTCGCCTGGGTGCCGGAAAGCCTGATGCGGCAGGAGCTGGACAGCGGCGCGCTGGTGCGTGCCGCCGATGACAGTTTCGATATTGCCGTCGATATCCGGCTCTATCGTTCCAAAGAGAACCGCCGGCCCGTTGTCGAGCGTATATGGGCGGTTCTCGAAGGCTGATACCTGCTTAAATCGCCGTACGGCGGGCGTTTTCGAGGTAGAGGGCGCGCAGGCGGCTCACCATCGGGCCGGGCTTGCCGTTGCCTACCGGCTTGCCGTCGATCTTGGTGACCGAGACGACGAAGTTGGAGGCGCTGGTCAGGCATGCTTCGTCGGCATTCATCGCTTCTTCCAGCGTGAAGGGGCGTTCTTCCAGCGTAAACCCGGCCTCCTTGGCCAATTGCAGAGCGGCAAGGCGGGTGCAGCCGGGCAGGGTCTTGTTGCTGTTGCCGCGGGTGATGATCTTTTTATCGGCGGTGACGATATAAGCGGTCGAGGACGCGCCTTCGGTGACGAACCCGTCCTCGATCATCCACGCCTCATCACAGCCCTCGGCCTTGGCGATGCGCTTGGCCATGACCTGTGGGAGCAGGCAGACGGTCTTGATGTCACGACGTTCCCAGCGCTGGTCGGGAACCGATTTGACGGCGATACCGGCCTCCTCGACGGCGGTGCCAAGCAGCTTTTTTGCCTGGGTGAACATGACCAGCGTCGGCTTCAGATCGGCCGAGAACAGGAAGTTGCGGTCTTCGGCGCCACGCGTCAGCTGCAGATAGATCATGCCTTCGACGAGGTTGTTGTCGGCGATCAGGCGACGTTCGGCTTCAACGATCTCTTCCGTCGTGACCGGCAGGGCCACATCGATTTCACGGGCGCTGCGTTCCAGCCGGGTCATATGCAGGTCGCTGTCGATCAGCTTGCCTTCCAGAACCGACGTGACTTCGTAAATTCCGTCGCCGAACAGGAAACCGCGGTCGAAGATGGAAAGGCGGGCGTCCGCTTCGGGCAGAAATTCGCCGTTGACGTAAACGATGCGGCCGGATGGGCTGGTCATGAAAACTCCGTCTGGAAGATCAGGCTGAAACAAGGGTTTTAAGGGTGTCGATGGAAATGGCTTCAACCGTGGCGGCCTTGCCGGTGCCGGCATTGAAGCCCGATGTCGTTGTGGCTGCGCAGAGCGAATTGAGGATCGCCTCCTCCGTCGCCTCAATCGCAGCTTCGAAGAGCGGCGAAATCGCATCGTTGGAAAGTTCTGGATAGTCCGCGACGGTCTTGCGGCGCGCAGGCGTGCGACGCAGCCGCTCATCGGTGGAAAAGGCCAGCGAATAGTCACCGGAGCCGTTGCTGAGTGCGGCGCCCGTGCGGGCCAGTCCACCGAAGCTTCTGGCAGCGAGGCGCTTCAGATTGCGGGGGGAGAGCGGCGCATCGGTTGCGACCACGATAACGATGGAGCCGTCCTTGTCTTTATGCTCAGGGCTGACATAGGGCTTGCCGCAGACCAGCAGATGGCCACCATAATTGGACTGCACGAGAACGCCGAGTGTGTAAGTCTCCCCGGCGATGGGGACGATGCGGGATGCGGTGCCTATGCCGCCTTTCATGCCGAAGGCGACCGTGCCCGTTCCGGCGCCAACGCCACCCTCGGCCACCGGGCCTGTGGTAGCGTTTTTCAGCGCGGCCGAGATCTCCTCGACGGTCGGGCGGCTGGCGCGGATGTCATTCAGGCGGGAATCGTTGGTCTCTCCGACCACCGAGTTGATCGACACCACTTTTTCATTGCCCGGTTGCGACAGCGTATGGCGATTGATCGCCTCGATGGCACGGCCTGTCGCCAGCGTATTGGTCAAAATAACAGGTGTTTCGAGTTCGCCGAGTTCCTCGATCTGGGTCGAGCCGGCAAATTTGCCGAAGCCGTTGTAAACGGCGAAGGCGGCGGGCACCTTGTCCTGAAAAAGATTACCGCCATGCGGCAGGATCGCGGTTGCGCCGGTGCGGATCGTCTCGCCCTCGATGACGGTCGAATGGCCGATGGTCACGCCTTCGACATCGGTGATGGCGTTGAGCGGGCCGGTCTCGAAATGGCCGGGCCGGAAACCGATATCGCGCAGTCTCGGGCGGGTCGTCTGATGCATCGGGCGATCACTTTTGCGGAATGCGGGCTCAAGCTGGAACAGGCGCGGCTTCATGAAAAGCTTTGCTCTGACTTGACGTTAACCTAGTTCGCCGGGAAACGGCATCGCAAAAATGGAATAGTTTTATGCGGGCAATGGATGCGCTCAGGAGGCGCGCAACGCGGCTTCGCCTTCCCGCTCCAGCCATTGCCGCATCGCGTCTTCTGTCTCTTCGCGCGTCGGCGCGCCGATGCGGCCGCCGAAAACGGTGCATTTGAGCGCGGCGGCAACGGAGGAGAGGCGGATGGCGGCGCGGCTTTGCATGCCCTCGGCCATCGCCAGCGCAAAGGTGCCGTGGAAGATATCGCCCGCCGCCAGCGTATCCACTGCCTTGACCTGCATCGTCGTCTGGAAATGCACCGTCGGATCGCCGGCCTCCGTCCACCAGCAGCCCGCCGGACCGGCGGTGACGGCGATGAAGGTTTGCGGATAACGGGCATGCAGCACCGGCAGCATGTCTTTCACCGTTTCAAGCCCCGTCAGCCGGGCGGCGGCGGGTTCGGAAAAGACGATATGGGTTGCGGCGGGCGCAAGCTTTTCCAGCGTTTCCACCGGTGCAACGTCACCATCCAGAATGGCGGGTTTGCCGAGCATACGCGCCACATCAAGCACATCAAGCGCCAGCTCCGGCCAGCGCACATCAACGAGAACTGCATCAAAGGGGGCAATATCTTCCGGCGTGCAGGCGCGTTTTTTCTCGTGAAGGCGGTGATCGTAGAAAGGCACGATCAGCCTTTCACCACGATCATCGATGATGATCGTCGAGAGTGCCGAGCGCGCGCCGGAAGCAACGGTCATGCCGGCAACATCAATGCCGCTTTCGGAGAGATCGCGCAGGATACGGCTTCCGGTCTCGTCGTCGCCCACCGCCCCCCACAGGCTGGCGCGGCCGCCCATGCGATGCACGGCATAGGCAGCACTGGACGCCATGCCTTCGGCGATCTGCAACATTTCATAAGGCAGGACCTTGCCTTCGCCCTTCGGCATGTCTGCCACGCGAAACAGGGTGTCGAGCACGGCGGCACCCACGCAGAGCACATGCTTGCCGCCCGCTTCCTTTACCATTCTCTCCGCTCCTGCCGTGTTCAGATGCGCTTGCCGCTGTCCTTGTCGAACAGATGCACCGTTGCCGGGTCGATGGCAATGTGGATCGTATCGCCGAAGCGGACATTCAGGCGCTCGCGGAACAGGCAGGCGATATCGTCACCCTTGCAATCGAGCTTGGCGTAGATTTCCGAGCCGGTGCCTTCGACCAGTTCGACCCGGCCTTCGATGCCGGTCTCGGCCGCGCGGATATGCTCTGGTCGCACGCCGTAGACGAGATCGCGGCCGCCGAGCTTGCCGAGATCGGCATGGGCGGGCAGCGGCAGGCTGAGGCCCTTTGCGGTGCGGAAGACGCCTTCCTCCACCCGGCCGCGAATGAAATTCATGGCGGGCGAGCCGATGAAACCGGCAACGAAGAGGTTGGCGGGATTGTCGTAAAGCTCCAGCGGTGCGCCGATCTGTTCGATGACGCCATCATGCAGCACCACGATCTTGTCGGCCATGGTCATGGCTTCCACCTGGTCGTGGGTGACGTAGATGGTTGTCGTGCCGATGCGCTGGTGCATGGCCTTGATCTCGCCGCGCATCTGCACACGCAGCTTGGCGTCGAGGTTGGAAAGCGGCTCGTCAAACAGGAAGACCTGCGGATCGCGCACCAATGCGCGGCCCATGGCGACACGCTGGCGCTGACCGCCGGAAAGCTGGCGCGGATAGCGGTCGAGCAGTTTTTCCAGGCCCAGAATGGCGGCGGCCCTGTCGACCTTGGCCCTGGTTTCGTCCGCGCTCACCTTCTTCAGCTTCAGCGCAAAGCCCATATTATCCTTCACCGTCATATGCGGATAAAGCGCGTAGTTCTGGAAGACCATGGCGATATCGCGGTCGCGGGCGGGCAGGTGGCTCACCTCGCGCGGGCCGATATGGATCTCGCCGTCGCTCAGCTCTTCCAGGCCTGCGATCATGCGCAGCAGGGTGGATTTGCCGCAGCCGGAGGGGCCGACGAGCACGACGAACTCGCCATCCTTGATGTCGATATCGATGCCATGGATGACGTTGACAGAGCCGAAGCGCTTCTGGACGTTTTGAATATTGACCGGTGCCATGTTTTTGGTTCCCGTTATAATTTGAATTCAGCCGCCCTTGACGGCGCCGGCGGTGAGACCCGCCACGATCTGTTTCTGTGCGAACATGGTCAGCAGCAGCACCGGCAGCGTCACGATCAGCGCGGCTGCGGCCAGCGGTCCCCAGCTCACCTGTTCGAAGGACAGCATGTTGTAGACCGCGACCGGCAGGGTGCGCGTTTCGCGGCTGGCCAGCACGATGCCGAAGACGAAGTTGTTCCACGAGAAGATGACCGCGAGGATAAAGGAAACGACGATGCCGGGCTTGGCAATCGGCAGCGCCACCAGCCGGAACACCTGCCAGGAGGATGCGCCATCGATGCTTGCCGCCTCTTCCAGTTCCTTCGGGGTCGTCTCGAAGTAACCGATCATGATCCAGACGACGATCGGTACCGTCACCACAAGATGGATGATGATCTGCGGCCAGAGCGTGCCCAAGAGGTTCAGCCATTGGAACAGCAGGAACAGCGGAATGAGGAAAGAAAGGCCGGGCGTCATGCGGGCGATCATGATGACGACGGCCGATTTTTCAGCCTTCAGTCGGGCAATGCCGTAGCCGGCCGGCACGCCGATCACCAACGCCAGAATGGTGGCGGCGCCGGTGACAAGGACCGAATTCCAGAAATAGAGGAAGAAATTATTCTCCTCGAACACCTTCACATAGTTCGACCAGGCAAAGCGTTCGGGAATGAGGATCGGCGGATAGGCGCCGTTGTCGATTTCATATTTCAGCGACAGCGAGATCATCCAGATGAAGAACAGGATGACGGGAGAGATCATCACCAGCGCCACGAAAAACAGGCCGATACGGTCCAGGTTTTTACGTTTCAGGATTTTTGCAGACATCAGCGATCCTCCATCTCGTTCCATTGCGAGCGCTGGCGCACCATCAGAAGCACGAAGGACAGCGCCACGATGATGATGAAGAAGACGACGGCCATGGCCGAGCCGTAACCGATGTCGTAATAGGCAAAGGCCGTGTTGTAGAGATAGATGTTGATGGTTTCCGATGCCGTGCCGGGTCCGCCTTGAGTCATCGCATAGATGATGTCGAAGCTTTTGACGGCGTCGATGGAGCGGATGATGACGGCGATCATCAGGAACGGCGCAATCATCGGCATGGTCAGGTAACGGAACTTCTGCCAGGCGTTGGCGCCGTCGATTTCAGCACTTTCATAGGGTTCGCGCGGCACGGCGGCGAGACCGCCGAGCACGATCAGCATGACGAGCGGTGTCCATTGCCAGGTTTCCACCAGCACCAGCGAGGGGATGACGGTGGACTGGTTGTAGATCCATTCCAGCGGCCCAATGCCGATGAAGGACAGGAGATAATTCAGGACGCCGAGCTGCGGGTGGAACATCATGGTCCAGACCAGCGCGATGGCGACCGGGGTCGCCATCATTGGCATGACGAAGACGCCGCGCAGAAAACCGCGCAGCGGAAACTGTGCATCGAAAACCAGCGCCGCCAATGTTCCGAGGATAAGCGGAGCGACGACCGACAGCACGGTATAGATGAGCGTATGCCAGAGCGATTCCCAGAACCTGATATCGCTTGCAAGCCTGATATAGTTCTCGAAACCGATAAAGCTCTGCTCCTGTCCGAGCGTCCAGCGATGCGCGCTCATCCAGAGGGTGAAGACCCACGGAAAAACGATCACCGCCGAAATGACGACAAGTGCCGGTATGACGAAGGGCCAGTAATTGGGAGCAAGCCTTGCGGGCCTGCTCCCTTCTTTCCGGCTCGCGCCTGTCTTGGTGTTTTCGATGCTCACGGAGGCCATTATCCCTCGCTACGCGCCAGAACGGGTGCGAACTGTTCCGTTGCCTTTTTCAGCTCAGTTGCCGGGTCCGCGCCGCCGATCATGTTGGTGAGGCCGACGCCGTAGATGTCGCGGAATTCCGTCACCGGAATGATGACGGGGAGCGCCAGCTGCGAGACCTTTCCGGAACCGACGACGGCGTCCAACCAGGTGGCCGGCATCTTGACGCCTTCGCGGACCTTCTGATCTTCGAGAATGGACTGGCGGAACGGAACGCCCGCACCGGCCTGCAAGAGACGCGCGCCCATTTCGTGCGAAATCGCCCATTGGCAGAAGAGATAGGCGGCTTCCTTCTTGCTGCTGGCTTCGACGACGCCGAGACCATCGCCAAAGGTGCCGGCGGCCTGTGCTGCCGGACCCTTCGGCATGACGCCGTAACCGACCTTGCCGACAACGCGGGATTTTTCCGGGTTTTCGATCGGCGGCGCAAAACCGACGCCATCGAACCACATGCCGATCTTGCCCTGAAGGAAGGCCGACTGCGCTTCCGCCCAGTTGAAGCCGGAGACGCCGGGAGGGGCGGCTTTGGTCATCAGACGCTGATAGAGCTTTGCAGCTTCAACCGCTTCCTTGGATTCGGTATTGATCTTGCCGTCCACGATTGGTTTTGCGCCGTAACCCAGCATCAGCGAGGTCCAGACAGGTGTATTGGCGTTCTTGAGGCCGCGCGCCACGAAACCATAGGTGTTGGTTGCGGGGTCGGTGATCTCTTCCGCCGCCGTTACCAGTTCCTCGAAGGTCTCCGGGTATTTAAGGCCCTTGGCTTCGAAGAGCTCCTTGTTCCAGTAGACGATCCAGTAATCCACCGAGAAGGGGAGCGAGCGCAGCACGCCGTCGCTATCCTTCGCAAACAGCATGCCGGCCTCGGCAAAGTCCTTTTCGGTGAGCGACGGATCGGTGAGCGACGGGTCCTTCAGGAAGCCGCTGATATCGGCCAGCCACTTGCCTTTTTCGAACTGGCGCTTCTGAACGTGGTAGCTCAGATGCACAACGTCGAAGCTGGGCTTTCCAGAGGAAAGCTCGATCACCACCTTCTGGCGCTGTTGCTGTTCCGGCGTTGCTTCGGCATTGACCTTGATGCCGGTCAGTTCTTCGAATTCGCCGAGATATTTGATCAGCGTTTCGCTGCGCGGGCTTTTGACGAGGTTGACTTCCAGCGTGGTGCCTGCGTGTTTTTTCCAGTTCACCGCCGCCGATGCCGGGCGAATGCCGAGCATCGCGCTGCCGCCAATCGCGGCCGTGCCTGCCAGAAAGGCGCGACGCGTGGGGTTGAGCAATGAATGCCTCATGTCAGTTCTCCTCCAGTTAGCCGGAAATTCTCCTCACCTCCGGCTTGTTGCTTATTTTCATGCAATTCCGGCGCAGGACCGTTCTGCTGCCCCGCCGGAATTGCCCTATAGCCCTATACTGCCAGCGCCCTGTCCCTTGCGTTGCGGATATGGGCGGTCAGGCGCTCCACGGCGTCTTCGACGGATCGCTTCTCAATGGCTTCGAGAATGGCGAGGTGTTCTTTCATCACCGATTTCACGTGGCCTGCGATGCGAAAGCGCTCCTGATTGATGAGGCGCATCTTGATGGAATTGACCCTGTAGGCGTTCGAGATGATCGAGTTGCCGAGACTATCGATGAAGGCATCGTGCATTCCCCAGTCCACCTGCTGGGCGTGCTGATCGAGCTCCGGCGATTCCCCACCGTTTTCCGTCGCCTCGGCGATATCGCGGTGCTGTTTCAGCAGTCTGGCGATGGTCTCGTCCGAGGCCGAACGGGTAAAGAGCGCCACGGCCTCCTTCTCGAGAAAGATACGGAACTGGAACGCCTCGCGAATGAGGTTGATGTCGATATGGGCGACCTGCAATCCCCGCTGCGGCACGGTCTTGATCAGACCTTCCGCCTCCAGCCGCGGAATTGCCTCCCGGATCGCGCCGAGCGGCAGACCCGTCAATTCCACGAGGCGGCGCTGCGAGATGAATTGCCCCGGGCGAACGTCGCGCGAGAGAAGGTGGTGCGTAAAGCTCTCATACGCCCGTTCCCGCAATGTCTGTTCGCCGGTATCGTCCATGCTCAACCTTTCAAGGTCTGTTCAGGCGGCCTGCCTGCGAAACAGCGCGTCGAAAGCGCCCTCGATCTGCCGCCGATCCTCAGGTGAAATCGCGACGAGCGGTGCACGCACATCCGACCAGATAGTTTCCCCTGTCGTGTGTGATACCAGCACCTTGACGGCAGGCGTAACCGGGAATTTCAGAAGTTCCACAACAAGATCGACAATGCGGGGATCATCCTTGCCGTCAACGGCCATGGCGCGGACTTCCTGCGTCAGGAAATTGGCAACGCCGGATATGGCGCCCTGACCGCCGAGGCGGACGCCTCTTGCGAGATCACGCTCATCGCCGATCAGAATGGCGAGATCGCCGTGTTCTTTCAGCAGGCGCTCGGTATGGCTCCAGTTGCCGGAGGAATCCTTGACGCCGGTAACGATGCCGGGGAACACCGCTTTCAGCCGTCCGACCAGCTCGACAGACAGTGTCACCATCGTCACGGAGGGGATATTGTAGACAAGAATGTCGCGTGCATCCTTGCCGATCTTCGAAAAGACCGCCGAGAACCAGGCAAACAGGCCGTCATCGCTGACATTCTTGAAATAGGAAGGCGGGGCGAGCAGAATATTGCGGGCGCCGGCTTTCAGGGCTTCCGCCGACTGGTCTGCCGCATCTTCGATGGAATCCACCAGAACCCCGGTGACGATACGCGACGGTGCAATGCCTGCTGCAATGAAGCTGGAGAGGATCGTCTGCCGTTCGCGGCTGCCGACAGAGCAGCCTTCACCCGTCGTGCCGAAGAGTGTCACGCTGTCGCAGCCATTGGACAGGCAACGGCGGGCATGGGCGATCATGGCATCGATATCGACCGTTCCGTCCGTTTTGAAAGGGGTTGTCAGGGCTGCCGAAAGGCCGAATTTCTGGGTCAATTAAGATGCTCCTCCAAGGTGACCGCGAATTGATGGCATACTGACATGTTAGTTGTAAAGCAGTAATTGCAAGAGGATTGCTCGGAGCGTGAGTGTTAAGGACTTTACTGGGGAAATGAGTTCTGGGGTGGGCTTGCCAGCACCGATGAGGATTGATTGGATTGGTCCGGATGGGCATGGGTTTATCGCGGTGCGAGACGCACAAGCATCATGGGCAGGGAGACGGAAAAATGCGAAAATAAAATTTGACTGTCGGAGTAAAGATTTTTATCAGGCAGTCTGAATATAGGGATAAGGGACCATCATCATGACTATTGTGGAGTCGGCAGCGCCTGTAGCGGAGACCGAGCAGAGCCGCGTCAAGCGTCTGAAGGCAGCGACGCGCGGCGCGCATGGCGATCTCGATAGCTTCATCATGGCATCGAAGCCGTTCGAGAGCCGCGAGAACTTCGGCAAATTCGTCGAAACGCAATATCTTTTCCATCGCGATCTCGATGCCTTTTTCTCCAATGCCACGCTTGATGGCCTGCTGCCCGACCTCAAGGGCCGCCGTCGTCTCTCCATGATCGAGCAGGATCTTTCCGATCTCGGTCTTGCCATTCCCGAAACGGCCGCGCCGCGTTTTTCCGCCGAGACGCCCTTCGATCTGCCGGAGGCCATGGGCTGGCTTTATGTGGTCGAAGGATCCAATCTCGGTGCGGCCTTCCTGCTGAAGGACGCGGCAAAGCTTGGGCTTGGCGAAGAATTCGGAGCCCGCCATCTCGCTGGCGCTCCCGAAGGTCGTGGCCTGCACTGGCGCACCTTCACCGCGGCGCTTGATGAAATTTCGCTGACGGTGGAAGAGGAAGAGCGCGTTGTCGCAGGTGCCGAGGCGGCATTCCGGGCGGTGCATGCCTATGCGCAGCAGCGGATGGGTTGAGGTTTTGGCATAGCTTCCAGAGAGCTATCCGCGGGTTGATCGTAGTTCCTGAAACGGTACTTCGTCGTCCTCGGGCTTGTCCCGAGGATCTGCAATCGATTGATTTTACGCAACATGGTTAGATCTTCGGGACAAGCCCGAGGATGACGAAGAATGTGAGGCGAGCCTTGCGGCACTTTCAGGCCTACTGCGAGAGCCGCTCACCTTTGACGTATCGCTCTCAATATTTGCCGAATAAACAGGCAAATATTTTTACCAAATGATAAAAATTTTGCCTTTCGGTCGAGGCTAGATGCGTCCCAAAATTTTATCCATTTGATAAAATTATTGTATTTGGTCTGGCACAGAACCTGCTACTCTTTTCTCAAGTCAGGAGACACCTGACGCAAAAAAGGGAACAGCAAAATGGAAATCGGTGTTTTTATCCCGATCGGGAACAATGGTTGGCTGCTTTCAGAAAACGCGCCGCAATACAAGCCGAGCTTTGATCTCAACAAGGCGATCACGCTGAAGGCGGAGCAATATGGTTTCGACTTTGCGCTGTCGATGATCAAGCTGCGCGGTTTTGGCGGCAAGACCGAATTCTGGGATTATAATCTGGAATCCTTCACGCTGATGGCGGGCCTCGCCGCCGTTACCTCCAAGATCAAGCTGTTCGGCACCGCCGCCACGCTGGTCATGCCGCCGGCCATTGTTGCGCGTATGGCGACGACGATCGATTCCATTTCCGGCGGCCGTTTCGGCATCAACCTGATTACCGGCTGGCAGCGTCCCGAATATAGCCAGATGGGACTGTGGCCGGGTGACGATTATTTTGGTGATCGTTACGAATATCTCGGCGAATATACCTCCGTGCTGAAAGAGCTGCTGACGGAGGGCCAGTCGGACTTCAAGGGCAAGTTCTTCCAAATGGACGATTGCCGTATGAAGCCGGTGCCGCAGGGGGATGTGAAGCTGATCTGCGCCGGCTCCTCCAATTCCGGGATGGCGTTTTCGGCCAAGTTCGCCGATTACAGCTTCTGCTTCGGTGTTGGCGTCAATACGCCCAAGGCTTTTGCGCCCACCAATGAGCGACTTCTGGCGGCAACGGAAAAAAGCGGCCGCGAGGTTAAATCCGTCGTGCTGACCATGATCCTTGCCGAGGAAAAATCCGAGGATGCCTGGGCGAAGTGGGAGCATTACAAGGCGGGTGCGGATGAGGATGCGATCAAGTGGCTCGGCTTGCAGAGCGCCGTCGATACCAAATCCGGCTCCGACACCAATGTCCGGCACATGTCCAATCCCGTCTCGGCGGTCAACATCAACATGGGAACGCTGATCGGTTCCTATGAGGAAGTGGCGGCCATGTTGGACGAGATGAGCGAGGTGCCGGGGACTGGCGGCGTGATGCTGACTTTCGACGACTTCCTCGAGGGCGTCGAAAAATTCGGCAAATATGTGCAGCCGCTGATGAAGAGCCGCCGGCATGTGCTGGCCGAACTGGAGGCAGCGGAATGAGTGAAGCCGTCGTGGCGGGTTACAAGGGGCCGGAAAGCCGTTCGGAAAGCGTCACACTTCCCGCAAGGCCGGAGCCGATTACCCTCAAACCCAGCGAGACCGCCGTTGTCGTGGTCGATATGCAGAACGCCTATTCGACCGAGGGCGGTTATGTCGATCTGGCCGGGTTCGACATATCAGGCGCCAAGGGCACCATCGCCAACATCAAGAAGACGCTGGATGCGGCGCGTGCGGCGGGTGTTCAGGTCATTTATTTCCAGAATGGCTGGGACAAGGACTATGTCGAGGCGGGCGGGCCGGGTTCGCCCAACTGGCACAAGTCCAATGCGCTGAAGACCATGCGCAAAAGGCCCGAATTGCAAGGCCAGCTGCTGGCCAAGGGTACTTGGGATTATGCCATTGTTGACGAGTTGCAGCCGCAGCCCGGCGATATTCTGGTGCCGAAGACGCGTTACAGCGGTTTCTTCAACACCAATATGGATAGCGTGCTGCGTGCCCGTGGTATCCGCAATCTGGTCTTCGTTGGCATCGCCACCAATGTCTGTGTCGAAAGCTCGCTGCGCGATGCCTTCCATCTCGAATATTTCGGGGTGATGCTGGAGGATGCCACGCATCATCTGGGACCGGACTATATCCAGCAGGCGACGGTCTACAATGTCGAGAAATTTTTCGGCTGGGTCGCCACCGTCAATGATTTCTGCGGCGTCATCTCGCAGGCCGCACCCGTCAGCGCTTGATATCCAACCACAAGAGGAGAACGAAATGCCGAAGAAGATCGTCGTGCCTGCCGGCACCAGCAAACCCATCGCGCCCTTTTCGCCGGGAACGCTTGCCGATGGCGTGGTTTATGTGTCCGGCACGCTGCCCTTCGACAAGGACAATAATGTCGTGCATGTGGGCGATGCGAGCGCCCAGACCCGCCACGTTCTCGAAACCATCAAGTCGGTCATCGAAACCGCGGGCGGCACGATGGAAGACGTGACGATGAACCACATCTTCATCACCGACTGGGCCAATTATCAGGCCATCAACACGGTCTATGCCGAATATTTCCCCGGCGACAAGCCGGCGCGTTATTGCATCCAGTGCGGCCTCGTGAAGCCAGATGCGCTGGTGGAAATCGCCACCGTCGCCCATATCGGCAAATAGGCGAGACGGCAGATGATGCACTTCGAGGTTCATGGCCGCACAGATGCCGAGGCACCTACCATCCTTTTGTCTTCGGGGCTGGGCGGATCGGGTGCCTATTGGGCGCCGCAGATCGAAGCCCTTTCCCGTCATTTCCGCGTGGTCACCTATGACCACCGCGGAACCGGAAGGACGGGCGGCGAGGTGCCGGAGGAGGGCGGCATATCTGCCATGGCGGATGATGTGCTGGAGATTGCCTCGGCCCTGAACCTCGAAAAATTCCATTTCATGGGCCATGCGCTCGGCGGCCTGATCGGCCTCGATATCGCGCTGCGGCGGCCCGGCCTTATCGACCGGCTGGTGCTTATCAATGCGTGGAGCAAGGCCGATCCGCATTCGGGACGCTGCTTTGACGTGCGGATCGAGCTTCTGGAGAAATCCGGTGTCGAGGCCTTCGTCAAAGCCCAGCCGCTGTTTCTTTATCCGGCCGCCTGGATGTCGGAGCATCAGGAACGGCTGGCGCGGGATGATGCCCATGGCGTCGCGCATTTTCAGGGCAAGGTAAATGTGCTTCGTCGTATAGCGGCGCTACGGGCTTTCGACGTCGACGCCCGGCTTGGCGAGATCGGCAGTCCGGTGCTGGTGGTGGCAACGAAGGACGATCTTCTGGTGCCCTATACGCGCTCGCTGCGGCTGGCAGAAGGCCTGCGGCATAGCGAACTTGGGCTACTCGATTTCGGCGCCCATGCGGTGAATATCACCGAGCCCGACCTTTTCAACGAGCGGCTATTGCAGTTCCTGCTGCCAGCCGACCAGACACTATGACAGGATTTTAGAGCAAGATGACGAAAGCACTTGATGACAATGTACTGGACAACGGGGCACTTGACGACGCTGCACTGGCAACGCTTTTCACCGAAGCACGCACCCACAATGGCTGGACGGACAAGCCAATTGGCGACGAGACGCTGAAGGCGCTTTACGATCTGACGAAGATGGGGCCGACCTCGGCCAATTGCTCGCCAGCGCGTTTCGTTTTCGTGCGCAGCCCGGAGGGCAAGGAAAAGCTGAAGCCCGCGCTGTCTTCCGGCAATCTCGAAAAGACCATGGCGGCACCCGTGACGGTCATCGCCGCCATTGACGGGGAATTCTACGAGAAACTGCCAGAACTGTTTCCGCATGCCGATGCGCGTTCGTGGTTCACCTCCAGCCCTGATGTGGCCGAAGAAACGGCTTTTCGCAACGCCACGCTTCAGGCCGGATATCTGATCCTTGCCGCCCGCGCGCTGGGGCTGGATACCGGCGCCATGTCCGGCTTCGACAAGGCCAAGGTGGATGCGGCATTTTTCGCGGGCACGACGTGGAAATCCAATTTCCTGATCAATCTCGGTTATGGCGATCCGTCGAAGCTGTTCGGCCGCCTGCCGCGTCTTGGCTTTGAAGACGCGTGTCTCCTGGCTTGATGGCCTGTTAAGGAAGGATGGGTTAGATGCAGATGATGTCTCTTGAAAAGGAAGCGGAAATGGAGACGAAGACTGCTGAGCAGCGCAGCCTCGATTATAGAAACGCCATGGCGCGGCTCGGTGCGGCGGTCAATATCGTGACGACGGATGGCGCGGCAGGCCGTGCCGGTTTTGCCGCAACGGCGGTTTGCAGCGTTTCCGACAATCCGCCGACGCTTCTCGTCTGCCTCAACCGCAATGCCTCAGCCTACAAGGTGGTGAAGGCTAATGGCGTTATCTGCATCAATACGCTTGCCGCCCATCACGAGGTTCTGAGCACGCTTTTCGGCGGCAAGACACCTGCTGATGAACGTTTTGCTGCCGGCAGCTGGGGCGTGCTCGAAACCGGCGCGCCTGTTCTGGAGGACGCGCTCGTCTCTTTCGACTGCCGCATCCGCGAGGCGCATGACGGCGGCACGCATGACATTCTGATCTGCACTGTCGTCGATATGAAGATCAATGCGGGTGATGAAGCGCTGATGTATTTCAACCGGCGTTACCGGGTACTTTGAACGCAGTCTCTGCGGCCGGATGATACCCCTTAATTCACGATCAGCTATTTGCACGCCGTCATCCTCGGGCTTGTCCCGAGGATCTGCAACCGATTGATTTTATTCGACGTGGATAGATCCTCGGGACAAGCCCGAGGATGACGGCGGAAGTTTCTTTTCACGTCAGCAAAAAGGGCGTTCCCGGATTCCCGGAAACGCCCTTTTCATTTACTTGATCAGCGGCAGAAGATCGTTGATCGACTTCTTCGCGTCACCATAGAACATGCGGGTATTGTCCTTGTAGAACAGCGGGTTCTCGATACCGGAATAACCGGTGCCCTGGCCGCGCTTGGAGACGATGACGAGTTTCGACTTCCACACTTCCAGAACCGGCATGCCGGCGATGGGTGAATTCGGGTCGTCCTGTGCCGCCGGGTTGACGATGTCGTTGGAGCCGATGACGATGACGACGTCGGTGCTCGGGAAATCGTCGTTGATCTCGTCCATTTCCAGCACGATGTCGTAGGGCACCTTGGCTTCGGCGAGCAGCACGTTCATGTGGCCCGGAAGACGGCCTGCCACCGGATGGATGGCGAAACGCACGGTCTTGCCGTCGGCGCGCAGCTTGCGGGTCAGTTCGGACACCGCCGATTGCGCTTGCGCCACCGCCATGCCGTAACCGGGCACGATGATGACACTGTCGGCGTCGTTGAGTGCTGCGGCCACGCCCTCGGCGTCGATCGCCACCTGCTCGCCCTCGATTTCCATCGCCGGACCCGTCGTGCCGCCGAAGCCGCCGAGGATGACCGAGATGAAGGAGCGGTTCATCGCCTTGCACATGATGTAGGAGAGGATCGCACCCGATGAGCCGACCAGCGCACCGGTGACGATCAAGAGATCGTTGCCGAGCGTGAAGCCGATGGCGGCGGCCGCCCAGCCGGAATAGCTGTTCAGCATCGAGACGACGACCGGCATGTCGGCGCCGCCGATGCCCATGATCAGGTGATAACCGATGAAGAAGGCGGCAAGCGTCATCAGGACGAGGGTCCATGCGCCGGCGCCGTTGCAATACATGATGAGCAGCACAAGTGACAGGATCGCAGCACCGGCGTTCAGAAGATGCCCGCCGGGCAGCTTCTTCGCCTTGCCGTCCACCTTGCCGGCAAGCTTGCCGAAGGCGACGACCGAACCGGTGAAGGTGACCGCGCCGATGAAGACGCCGAGGAAAACTTCGACCTTCATGATCGCCAGTTCCACCGGCGTCTTGTGGGCAAGAATGGCGGAAAAGCCGGTCAGCAGCGAACGTGCGGTCTCATCGAGCGAGGCGACGTGCGCTTCCTCGATATGGGCGTTGAAGCCGATGAAGACGGCGGCAAGGCCGACGAAGGAGTGAAGGGCCGCCACAAGCTGCGGCATTTCAGTCATCTGCACCCGGCTTGCGACGAAATAGCCGAGAACCGAGCCGCCGGCCAGCATCAAGAGCACGACGAGCCACTGCCCGACGCCCTTGCTGATTTCGGGGCCGAAGACGGTGGCGATGATGGCGAGGCCCATGCCAACGATGCCGTACCAGACGGCGCGCTTAGCGCTTTCCTGTCCGGAAAGACCGCCGAGCGAGAGGATGAAAAGAACGGCTGCGGCAACATAGGCCGCGGAAACGATACCAATGGTCATTTATTTAAATCCCCGCACGCTCAGGACTTCTGGAACATGGCGAGCATGCGCCGTGTCACGAGGAAACCGCCGACGATGTTGATCGTCGCGATCAGGACGGAAAGCGAGGCAAGGATCACCACCAGCCAGTTGCCGGAACCGATCTGCAGCAGTGCGCCGATGATGACGATGCCGGAAATCGCGTTTGTCACCGCCATCAGCGGGGTGTGCAGCGAGTGGCTGACATTCCAGATGACCTGGAAACCGATGAAGCAGGCGAGCACGAAGACGATGAAGTGGCTCATGAAACTTGCCGGTGCAAAAAGACCGACGAGAAGCAGAAGCGCGGTGCCGACGACCAGCAACCCGACCTGGCTTTTGGTCTGCGCCTTGAACTCGGCCCGTTCTTTCGCGTGTTTTTCCTCAGGCGTCAGCTCTTTGGCGCGTTCCTTCGGCTTCTGCGCGGCAATGGCCTGGATTTTCGGCGGCGGCGGCGGGAAAGTGATCTCGCCCTGATAGGTGACGGTCGCGCCGCGGATGACATCGTCTTCCATATTGTGAACCGGCTTGCCGTCTTTTGCGGGCGTCAGATCGGTCATCATGTGGCGGATGTTGGTGGAATAGAGCGTCGAGGCCTGCGCCGCCATGCGGCTCGGAAAATCAGTGTAGCCGATGACGATGACGCCATTGTCGGAAACCACACGCTGGTCGGGGACCGTGAGGTCGCAATTGCCGCCGCGTTCTGCGGCGAGGTCGATGATGACCGAACCCGGCTTCATTGCCGCCACCATGTCGGCGAGCCACAGTTTCGGGGCATCACGGCCGGGGATCAGCGCCGTGGTAATGACGATATCGATCTGCGGCGCGAGTTCGCGGAACTTTTCGAGCTGCTTCTCGCGGAATTCCGGCGAGGAGGGGGCGGCATAACCGCCGGTGGCGGCGCCGTCCTGCTGCTGATCGGCGAAATCGAGATAGACGAACTCAGCGCCCATGGATTCGATCTGTTCGGCCACCTCAGGGCGAACGTCGAATGCATAGGTGATGGCGCCAAGCGATGTGGCCGTACCGATGGCGGCAAGACCGGCGACGCCTGCGCCGATGACCAGCACCTTGGCGGGCGGCACCTTGCCGGCGGCGGTGACCTGGCCGGTGAAGAAACGGCCAAAATTATTGCCGGCCTCGATCACGGCGCGATAACCGGCGATATTGGCCATGGAAGACAGGGCGTCCATTTTCTGGGCGCGGGAAATGCGCGGCACCATGTCCATGGCGATGACGTTTGCGCCCTTTTCCTTGGCCTGCTCCAAAAGGTCCTTGTTCTGGGCGGGGTAGAAAAACGAGATCAGCGTCTTGTCGGAAGACAGCCGATCAATCTCTGACGTTTCCGGCGGGCGAACCTTGGCGATGATGTCGGAACCGGTGTAGAGCGCCTCAGCGCTTTCGACCACCGTCACGCCTGCCGCGCGATAGGCGTCGTCGGAAAAACCGGCCGCCTTGCCAGCGCCAGCCTCGATCACGCAATCATATCCGAGTTTTTGCAAAGCCAGCGCGCTGTCCGGCGTCATGGCGACACGCGCTTCGCCTTCATAGAGTTCCTTAGGTGTCCCGATTCTCAAAACTGCTCTCCCATTCCCGTCCTGATAAGCCGTCATAGACCATTTCGAGTATTTTTGTCTTGTTCTTGCTGTTTTTCTACCTGCGGCGGATTGACATCAGGGAAAAGGCCATTTGGGGCGGTCGCGGTACGGCGGCAATAAAAAACCCGGCGCCGAGGCGCCGGGTGACTGTTTCGGGTGCTTTTCGCTCAATCCATGGCGTGGATATCGCGATCCTTGGTTTCCGGCAGGAACAGCAGGCCGACGACCAGCGTGATGCCTGCAAAGATGATCGGGTACCAGAGACCATAATAGATATCGCCCTTCGCCGCGCTCATCGCAAAGGCGGTGGCCGGAAGAAGGCCGCCGAACCAGCCGTTGCCGATGTGATAGGGCAGCGACATGCCGGAGTAGCGGATGCGGGTCGGGAACAGTTCGACCAGCAGGGCCGCAATCGGGCCGTAGACCATCGTCACGTAGATGACGAGGACGGTCAGCACTGCGATAATGACGACCCAATTCACGGCGGCCGGGTCGGCTACCATCGAGAACGCGCCGCCGCCGGCAATGGTGTAGACGGCCATTTCCGCCGCACCGCCGGTCTCGGCAGGCGTCAGCAGCTTGTCAGCCACCAGCTTGTCGGTCGCCACCATCTTCTTGTCGGTGGCGCGGACCGCATCGGCATTGAGGCCGAGTTCTGGGTTTGCGGCGATGAAGGCGTCCAGTTTCGCATCCGGCACCTGTGCTGCACCGCGTACCAGCGGATAACCGCTGTCATGCATTGCGATATTGACTTGCTTCTGGAAGGCCTTGTCCTTCGCGGAAGCATCCGCGCCAGCCGCAATCGCATCGTAGCTGGCGATGGTGGCGTTGCCGATCTTCACGCTTGCCGGTTCGCCGGCGGCCCCCGCAACCACGTCATAGGGCACGGAATTGCGCGTCAGGAACGAGGTGGCGATATCGCAGGATGTGGTGAATTTCGCAGTGCCCGTCGGGTTGAACTGGAACTTGCAGTCGCCCGGCGCCGCAGTCACGGTGGCGCGTACGGTGGACTGAGCCTCGGCGAGCGCCGGGTTGCCCGCCCAGGTGAGCGCCTTGAACAGCGGGAAGTAGGTCAGCATGGCGAGGATGAGGCCGGCCATGATGATTGGTTTGCGGCCAACCTTGTCGGAAAGCCAGCCGAAGATCACGAAGAAGCTGGTGCCGAGGACGAGTGCGACGGCAACCATGATATTGGCCGACTGGCCGTCCACCTTCAGAATGCTCTGCAGGAAGAACAGGGCGTAAAACTGGCCCGTATACCAGACGACGGCCTGACCGATGACGGCGCCGATAAGTGCGATGATCGCGATCTTGGCGTTCTTCCATTGGCCGAAGGCTTCGCTCAGCGGCGCCTTGGAGGTCTTGCCCTCTTCCTTCATCTTCTTGAAAGCGGGCGATTCATTCATTTTCAGACGAATCCAGACTGAGACACCAAGCAGCAGAACGGAAACGAGGAAGGGAATGCGCCAGCCCCAGGCGGCGAAGGCTTCCTTGCCGAGCGCGAACTGCACGCCGAGAATGACCACCAGCGACAGGAACAGGCCGAGCGTCGCCGTGGTCTGGATCCACGAGGTGTAATAGCCCCTGCGGCCGTTCGGCGCGTGTTCGGCGACGTACGTTGCCGCACCGCCATATTCACCGCCGAGCGCCAGACCCTGAAGCATGCGCAGCGCGATCAGAATGATCGGAGCGGCGATGCCGATCTGCGATGCGCCGGGCAGGACGCCAACGAGGAAGGTCGAAACGCCCATGATGAGGATTGTGATGAGAAAGGTATATTTGCGCCCGACGATATCACCGAGGCGGCCAAAGACCAGCGCGCCGAAAGGCCGCACGAGGAAGCCGGCGGCAAAGGCCAGCAGCGCGAAGATGTTGCGCGTCGTTTCCGGATATTGGCTGAAGAAGTTCGCGCCGATATAGATCGCGAGCGAGCCGTAGAGATAAAAATCATACCATTCGAAGACTGTTCCGAGAGAAGAGGCGAAAATCACCTTCTTCTCTTCGCCCGTCATTGGACGGGCGGCGCCGCTCACGGCTGCAACATTTGCCATTGTCTGTCCTCCACAGATGTCCCAATCGACGCATTGCGGAGCCCAGCTCTCTCCTCTGGACTCAACCTTTCGGCTGCAATGCGCGGACCATGAGAGTGACAGAAAATTAACCCCAGTAAGAGCGATGCTTTCGGATTATGACTTTAGTCTAATATAGAGCGTCCCGAAAATGTCGCGGGGCTGATTACAGCTTGTTTGCGCAAGCGCCTTTTTTCTTGACACAACCGAGAAACCTTCTAATAGCTTCTCGCGAAGAAGGAGCATCACCTTGCGCATGCATGTTGCAGACATGTTCGTCATGGAAGGACCGGCACAATTGGCCGGCGATGATCCGCGCCTTTCTCATTCTACCCGAATTACGGCCAAAACGACGATTAAAACCGTCTAACGTCTCTGGCCACCGCTCTCTCCCCGGTTTGGCTGGGGAACGAGGAAGCCGCGATCTGATGCGGGTTCCCACCTCACCAAAAAGAGGAGAGACAGAAAGAGAGCTTGATCATGGGTTTCAAAGTTGCAATTGCAGGCGCCACCGGCAACGTCGGTCGCGAAATGCTCAATATCCTGGCCGAACGCGGTTTCCCCGCCGATGAAGTCGTGCCGCTCGCTTCCGCCCGTTCGCAGGGCACGGAAGTCTCTTATGGCGACCGCACGCTGAAGGTCTCGAACCTCGAGAACTACGATTTTTCCGACACGGATATCTGCCTGATGTCAGCTGGCGGCGATGTGTCCAAGAAGTGGTCGCCGAAGATCGGCCAGCAGGGCTGCGTCGTCATCGACAACTCGTCCGCATGGCGCTACGATCAGGACGTTCCGCTGATCGTTCCGGAAGTGAACGCCGATGCGGTTGCGGGCTTCACCAAGAAGAACATCATCGCCAACCCGAATTGCTCCACGGCACAGCTCGTCGTTGCGCTGAAGCCGCTGCATGACTTCGCCAAGATCAAGCGCGTCGTCGTCTCCACCTACCAGTCCGTTTCCGGCGCCGGCAAGGAAGGCATGGACGAACTGTTCCAGCAGACCCGCGCTGTCTTCGTGGCAGATCCGGTGGAAGCCAAGAAGTTCACCAAGCGCATCGCCTTTAACGTCATTCCGCATATCGACGTCTTCATGGAAGACGGCTACACCAAGGAAGAATGGAAGGTTCTGGCCGAAACCAAGAAGATGCTCGATCCGAAGATTAAGGTAACCTGCACGGCCGTGCGTGTTCCGGTCTTCATCGGCCATTCGGAATCGGTCAATATCGAGTTCGAAAACGAGATCACTGCCGATCAGGCGCGGGACATCCTGCGCGAAGCGCCGGGTTGCCTCGTCATCGACAAGCACGAAAACGGCGGCTACATCACCCCGGTTGAATCCGCCGGTGAGGACGCGACCTATATCTCGCGCATCCGCGAAGATGCGACGGTCGAAAACGGCCTCAACCTGTGGGTCGTTTCCGACAATCTGCGCAAGGGTGCGGCTCTCAACGCTGTGCAGATCGCCGAACTCCTGATCAATCGTGGTCTCATCAAGCCCCGCAAGGCGGCAGCCTGATACGATTTTTTAAGGTTCGTTAAGTATAACCCGTCTGTTCTGTGTGGGGCAGGCGGGTTTCATAATTGGCGACGATCACGGCCAGTTTATTTGCAGGCCTTGCTGCCGAAAGGCAATTTAGGCCGCCAAAAGACGGTTTTGGCACCTGAATCATACAGTATTGACGGTTTGGTTCTCGGGAAAAACTCCCCAAAGTATATCGAAGGCAGATTTTGATGCGGGCAATGAAGGTAATTCTGGCTGGTGCGGCCATGGTTTCGGTTCTGGCAGCGGCGCCGGTGATGGCTGCGCAATGCGGCAACACTTCGGCGGGCTTCGATGCCTGGGTCAGAGCCTTCAAGCAGGAAGCGACGGGCCGCGGCGTCAGCGCCTCGGTGCTCGACCGTGCTTTCTCCGGCGTCTCCTACAACCAGGCGACAATCCGCGCTGACCGCGGCCAGCACAGCTTCAAGCTGTCCTTCGAACAGTTCATGCAGAAGCGCGGCGGTCAGACGATCATCTCGCGCGGCAAGACGATGAAGAAGAATAATGCTTCTCTCTTTGCGTCCATCGAGCGCGCCTATGGCGTGCCGGCCGGTCCGCTGCTCGCCATCTGGGGCATGGAAACCGGCTTTGGCGGCTTCCTTGGCAACCAGCATACGCTTTCCGCCGTGGCGACGCTGTCCTTCGATTGCCGTCGTTCGGATTATTTCACCGAGCAGCTTTATGCGGCCCTCAAGCTCGTCGGCAGCGGTTCGCTGAACGTCAATGCCAAGGGTGCTGCCCATGGTGAAATCGGCCAGACGCAATTCCTGCCGCTGAACGTCGTGCGTTACGGCGTCGATTTCGACCGCGACGGCCGGATCGATCTCGTCGGCTCGCGCGCCGACGCGCTGGCTTCCACCGCGAACTTCCTCGTCGGCCATGGCTGGCAGCGCGGCGCCGGTTATCAGCAGGGACAGGCCAATTACGCGGCCATCCAGGGCTGGAACGCCGCCAGCGTCTACCAGCAGGCGATTGCGTTTATCGGCAAGGCGATCGACGGCCAATAAGGCCGTTTTCTAAGAGCCAAAGTTTCACTTCCGTCATGCCGGACTTGATCCGGCATCCAGCCACGGCGTGTCTGACAGAGGTTCCCCGCATGATCGACGTCATCCTCGGGCTTGACCCGAGGATCCACAACCTGACGCGCAATGGATCCTCGGGTCAAGCCCGAGGATGACGAAGGAGAGGTTGGTAGCCGAAGGAGAGTTTGGTGGCCGACGGAGAGGTTGGTAGCCGTTGGTACTTGTGGCTGATACGACCTCGTCGCTCCTTTAACCTAAAACCTGTTTATCACAGGTCTGGACGACGGAAATCGCCCGTTTTGCCGTCCATCACCCACAATTCGCCGGTTGAAATATCGAACCATGCGCCGTGCAGTTTCACCTTGCCGGCGGTTTCCTGCGCCTTGACGAAGGGGAAACCGCGCAGGTTTGCGATGGAATTACGGATTGAGACCCGTTCCAGCGCGGTCTGCCGCTCGGAAGCGGTCATGACGTCGTTGCTCTGGATTTGCGAGGCGGCGGACTTGACCATGTTCATCCACTTGCCGATGAAGTCGCCGGGAGACAGCGGCTCGAGATTGGGATCGAGCGCCGCCTGAATGCCGCCGCAGCGGCCGTGACCCATGACGACGATATCCTTCACCTTCAGAACCTGAACGGCGTATTCGATGGCCGCCGAGGTGGCGTGGTACTGGCCGTCGGGCTCGAAAGGCGGCACCATGTTGGCGACGTTGCGGACGACAAAAAGCTCTCCCGGTCCGCAGTCGAAAATGGTTTCCGGCGCGGAGCGGGAGTCACAACAGGCAATGAACAGGGTCTGCGGTTTCTGTCCGGTATCTGCCAGAACGCGGTATCTTTCGCGCTCATCGGCGTAGCGGCCGCTCATGAAGCTCTTGTAGCCGTTGAGAAGGTTTTCCGGAAAATCTTTCATCTATCGCATTACCGTTGTGGTTGGACCGAGATCAAGAGAAGAACTCGGTGCGTTGAAGACCAATCCTTTGGAGCATTCTCGCTGTTCTTCGAACCGCGATATTGCTCCAACTCCTTTTTGCCGCATTTCCTGACGGAAAACCGAGGTCCAGCCTGGAAATGCTCTAGCCGCTATTTGCGCTTGCTGCGCGAAGGATGCAAGAGATGACGCATCTGCACCATGGCCATGGGTGTGGAGAGGCTTGAAGAATCCGTTTCCAGCGTCAGTTCGTTCATGTCGCGTTTTTTGGTGCGGGCCAGAATTTCGAAGACGCTGGCGGTTGCGAGTTGCAGCGCCTTTTCGTCATCCACGCCTTCCAGCAGACGGGCGAGGAATAGCGCCGACATCAGGTCGCCGAGGCCGTTCGGCGCATTCTCGATGGCGCGATGTTCGGCAAGCAGTGCGTGGCGGCCGCTGAGATAAAGATTGCCGGTGCCGCCCGTCATCATCGGGACGGCTGAGGTGACCAGCATTTTCGGGGGGCCGAGTGCGAGCGCGGCATCCATGATGGCATTGTTGGTCTCAAGTTCCGCGCCGCTCATCCAGGCCAGTTCATAACGGTTTGGCGTGGCGACGGTGGCAAGCGGGATGAGGTGATCGCGGATGGCTTCCGCTGTTTCAAGCGGAATGTAAAGCCCGCCAAGATCGCCCATGACCGGGTCACAGGCATAAATCAGCGACGGGTTCTTTTCCTTCAGATTGCGGATCAGCCTTGCGACGGAGCGCACCTGCGCCGCGCTGCCGAAATAACCGGTCAGGACAGCCTTGACCTCGCCGATCCATTTGGCGTTTTCGAGGTCGGTCATCGCCTTGTCGAAATCGTCGTCCTGAAAGCGCATCCGGGTGGAAGGGCCGTGGCCGGGATGCCAGGGCATGACGATGGTGGGCACCGCCCAAACCGGATAACCGAGTGTCTCCAGCGCAAAGACAGCGGCACGATTGCCGACGGAGCCACGCATGACATGGCTGGAAATGACGATGACGGCGCCCTGTGTATTTTCCTGCATCACGGCCTTCTTGCTTTCAAACGAGGCAGAAAGCCCGCAAGTGCACCCCGCCTTGCCACTGCCCAAAGATCAAGATGCGCTCTCATGACATATCGCAAGGCCGGTTTCCACCGTTAATCCCGCAAGGGTCTGTCCCGCAAAAGCATGGCGCTGTCAGGTTCTTGTCTCTGCCAGCGCTACCTGCCTGTCATTGCGAGATTGCCGAAGTACTCTATAGTTGTACCATGCTCGATCTCGTCATTGCCTATTGGCCGCATATCCTTGCCGTTCTCTCGATTTTGATGGGAACCGTGGCCGCCGTGCATGCCACGATGACGAAGGAGGAGGTCCGCTCCGCGCTCGGTTGGGTCGGGGTTATCGTGCTGTCGCCCATCGTCGGCGCGGTCATTTATGCCATTGCCGGCATTAACCGCATTCGCCGGTCCAACATCACGCAGCAACGGTCCTTCATGCAGGACGAGATCATGGATCGCGTGGCGCGTCTGGACGCCAGCGGCGAGACGATAGCCGCGCGCTTCGGACGCCGTTTCGAGGCGATGAAGACGCTGGGTGACCGGGTAACCCGCCATGCGCTGACGACCGGTAACGGCATAGAGCCGCTGGTCACGGGGGATGCCGCCTATGCCGCCATGCTGGAGGCTATTGGGGAAGCGAAGCGGTCGATTATTCTCGAAACCTATATTTTCGACAATGACCGGATCGGCGCGCGTTTTGTCGCCGCGCTCGAAAGGGCGAAGGTCCGTGGTGTGGAGGTGCGCGTGCTGGTGGACGCGGTGGGTGCGCGTTATTCCGTGCCGAGCATCCTGCCGACGCTCAGGGAAAAGGGCATCGTCTGCGATGTCTTCAACGGCAATGTCATCATGGGGTTGCGGCTGCCCTATGCCAATCTGCGTACCCACCGCAAGATTCTTGTGGTGGACGGTCGCATCGCGTTCAGCGGCGGCATGAATATCCGTGAGGGGTTCACAGAGGAATTCGGCGGCGAAAACCGGTCGCACGACACGCATTTCAAGATCACCGGGCCGGTTGTATCGGATTTTTTCTCCATCGCGGCGGAGGACTGGCGGTTCACGACAAGGGAGCTTCTGGATGCGCCAGTCTGGGATATCGCCATTCCCGACGGCGTGCCGGGTTCGCAAATCGTCGCCCGCGTCTGCTCCTCGGGGCCAGACAAAAGCATCGAGACCAGTCACAAGATGCTGATGGGTGCGTTTTCCGTCGCCCGCTCCTCCATTCTCATCATGTCGCCCTATTTTCTCCCCGATAGGGAGCTTATTTCAGCGCTCATAACCGCAGCAAGGCGGGGAGTGGTGGTGGATATCATCGTGCCGAGAAGCAACAATCTGGTGCTTGTGGACAGGGCGATGACGGCGCAGTTCGACCAGATGCTGAGGAACTATTGCCGCATCTGGCGGGCGACGGGGACTTTCAATCACTCCAAGCTTCTGGTGATTGACGGGCGCTGGAGCTACATTGGCTCTTCCAATCTCGATCCGCGTTCGCTGCGATTGAACTTTGAGATCGATCTCGAAGTTATGGATGAGGAATTCGCCGCGACAATCGGCGAGCGCATCCGGGATGCACGGGCAACCGCCTTGCCCGTGCGGCTCAGCGAACTGAATGCGCGGCCATTCGTTGTCCGTTTTGTGGAGCGTGTCCTGTGGCTCGCTTCGCCTTATCTTTAGTGTGCGGTGCGTCCGGCAGGGCGCTGCGCGAGACCGGAGGCATAAACGCGTGAAAAAGAACGGTTTGCTGGATGATGAAAAAGCGGCCTTGACGAAAAACACCAGCCTGTCCGCCTTCGTCATGCAGTCGCTGCGCGACCGCCGCCAGCGCCAGAATGCGGCGCCAGCGACCAAAGATCATTCCTTTCCCGTCATCGCCTCCTACAATGTGCATAAATGCGTCGGCCGCGACCGCAAGTTCGATCCCGACCGCACGAGCCGCGTCATTCAGGAAATCGGCGCTGACATCATCGCCCTTCAGGAAGCGGACAGCCGTTTCGGCGAGCGCACGGGCCTGCTCGATCTCGCCCGGCTGGAGCGGGAAAGCGGCCTTATTCCCGTGCCCGTGCAGGCCGGCGTGAAGGCCCATGGCTGGCACGGCAATGTCGTGCTGTTCAAGGAAGGCGCGGTCAGGGATGTGCATACGCTGAAATTGCCGGGGCTGGAGCCGCGCGGTGCGCTCGTCGTGGAACTGGACCTGAAAAGCGGCGGCACGCTGAGGGTCATCGCCGCCCATTTCGGGCTTCTCAGACATTCCCGCGCCCAGCAGGCAAAAGCACTGATCAGCCTTCTCGAAGCGCGCAATGAATGCGCGACCGTTCTCATGGGAGACCTGAACGAATGGCGCCTCGGTAATGGTTCATCGCTCAATACGTTCCGGGATGCTTTTGGCGCTTTGCCGCCGGCTGTGCCGAGCTTTCCGTCCAACCTGCCGGTGCTGGCGCTCGACCGGATCATCGCCAATCGCGAAGGGTTGATCGAGCAGGTGGAGGCGCATGACAGCGCGCTGGCGCGCATCGCCTCGGACCATCTGCCGCTGAAAGCGGCGATCCGGACCGACCTGTTTCCGGCCTGAGCCGCTACCCTATCCGGCGCGACTGGCAGCCCTTCACGCCGTCGTCAACTGGCCGCTTCTCGAACGGGCTTCGAGCAGCGAGGTGCGGATGGCTTCCATCAGCCGCTCCCGGTTGTTCCGGGTTTTGCCCCTGTCGAGATTTTGCGCGGAAAGGGCGAGATCAAGCCCCTCATGCATCACAATCGAATAGGCAACGGTGGTTGCCCAGCTCTCGTAATCCTGCTCCATCATGTCGCCCCTGAACTAAATCATTTAGTCCGAATCACCTTGATTCTCGAAAATTACCACAAAATATAAAGCATAAAATAGCATTGTTTCTTTCAGCGCTGGTTGACCCTTGCGGATATATTGCCTTTTGTCAGTTTTAATGCAGCGCAATATAAGTGTTATCTCTACTTAACTATTTGAAACAGATTCTATTTCAGCGATGTCGCATGAACGTCCCAACCATGAAAAACGCCGCGCATCTTGGGATGCGCGGCGGGCTTGCGTCGAAGGTTGCGGTGGATAGGTGTCGGCCTCAGCCGGCCTTTTCGAGCTTGTAGTCCGAATTGGCCGGCTCTTCTCGGCTGTGCTGGATGAGCGGACGGTTGCCCGCCAGTTTGCGCACCAGCACGTAGAAGACCGGTGTCATGAAGATGCCGAAGAACGTCACGCCGATCATGCCGGAGAAGACGGCGACGCCCATGGCGGCACGCATTTCCGCACCGGCACCTGTCGAGACGACCAGCGGCACCACGCCCATGATGAAGGCGAGCGAGGTCATCAGGATCGGGCGCAGGCGAAGCCGGCTTGCCTCGATGGCCGCCTGAAGCGGTGTTCGTCCTTCGAATTCCAGCTCCCGGGCGAATTCCACGATCAGGATCGCGTTTTTCGCCGAGAGACCGACAAGGACGACAAGGCCGATCTGCGTAAAGATGTTGTTGTCCCCTCCCGTCAGCCAGACGCCCGTGAGGGCCGCAAGCACACCGAGCGGGACGATCAGGATGATCGCAATCGGCAAGGTGAGGCTTTCATATTGCGCGGCGAGCACGAGATAGACGAGCAGCAGCGCCAAGGGAAAGACCACGATGCTGGAGTTGCCTGCCAGGATTTGCTGGTAGGTCAGGTCGGTCCATTCGTAATCGATGCCGGCGGGCAGGTTCTCGGCAAGGATTTTCTCCATAGCCGCCTGAGCCTGTCCCGAGGAGAAGCCCGGTGCGGGACCGCCGTTGATATCGGCCGCAAGGAAGCCGTTATAGCGGTTGGTGCGCTCCGGCCCCGTCGTTGCATCCACCTTCAGCAGCGTCGACAGCGGGATCATCTGGCCGGTCGCCGAGCGAACCTTCAGACGGCCGATGTCTTCGGCATGGGCGCGGAACTGCGAATCTGCCTGCACCCGCACGCTGTATGTGCGTCCGAAGGCGTTGAAGTCGTTGACATAGAGCGAGCCGAGATAGATCTGCAGCGTCTGAAAGACGTCGCTGACGGAGACGCCCAGCTGTTCCGCCTTGGCGCGGTCGAGATCGGCGAAGAGCTGCGGCACATTGATCTGGTAGCTGGAGAAGATGCCTGCCAGCTCCGGGGTCTGATATGCCTTGGCGATCACGGCCTTCGCGGCTTCATCCAGCGTCTGGTAACCGTAACCGGCGCGGTCTTCGATCTGCAGCTTGAAGCCGCCTGTCTGGCCGAGACCGTTGACCGGCGGCGGCGGGAACATGGCGATGAAGGCATCCTGAATGCCGGCAAATTTCTGGTTCAGCTGCATGGCGATGGCGCCGCCGGAGAGTTCCGGTGTCTTGCGCTTTTCGAAATCATCGAGAACCGCAAAGACGATGCCGGAATTGGAGCCGATGGTGAAGCCGTTGATCGACAGGCCGGGGAAGGCGATGGCGTGGCTGACACCGGGCGTTTCCATGGCGATCGCGCTCATCCGCTTGATCACACTTTCGGTGCGATCGAGCGTTGCGCCATCGGGAAGCTGGGCGAAACCGATCAGATACTGCTTGTCCTGCGCCGGCACGAAGCCGCTCGGGACGGTGGTGAACATGCCGTAGGTGGCGGCCACCAGCGCCATATAGACCATCATGACAAGGCTCTTGCGCGTCACCAGCCCGCCGACAGTTTTGCCGTAGCCGTTGGAGGCGGCACCGAAGGCGCGGTTGAAGCCGCGGAAGAACCAGCCGAAGATTTTGTCCATGAAACGGGTGAGCCAGTCTTTCGGGGCACCATGTTCCTTGAGCAGCAGGGCCGCAAGCGCGGGTGACAGCGTCAGCGAGTTGATGGCCGAAATGACGGTCGAGATGGCAATCGTCAGCGCGAACTGCCGGTAGAACTGACCCGACAGGCCGGAAATGAAGGCAAGCGGCACGAAGACGGCGACCAGAACCAGCGCAATGGCGATGATCGGGCCGGAGACTTCACGCATGGCTTTATAGGTGGCATCTCGCGGTGAGAGCCCGTTTTCGATGTTTCGCTCGACGTTTTCGACCACCACGATGGCGTCATCCACCACGATGCCGATGGCGAGCACAAGGCCGAACAAAGTCAGCGCGTTGATGGAGAAACCGAAGGCATACATGACGGCGAAGGTGCCGATGATCGAGACCGGAACGGCGATCAGCGGAATGATTGAGGCGCGCCAGGTCTGAAGGAAGAGGATGACCACAAGCACCACGAGGCCAACGGCCTCGAGGAGTGTATCGACAACCTTTTCGATGGAGGAGCGCACGAATTTCGTCGTATCGTAGACGATCTCGTATTTCACACCGTCAGGCATTGCCAGTTGCAGATTGTCCATGGTCGCGCGGACATTGTCGGCGATTTCGATGGCGTTGGAGCCGGGGGCCTGAAGCACGGCGACAGCCACGGCGGGTTCGCCGTCGAGCAGCGAGCGCAGCGTATAGTCGGCAGCGCCAAGCTCGATGCGGGCGACATCGCGCAGGCGGGGGATTTCGCCGTTCGCACCGCTCTTGACGATGATGTTGCCGAATTCTTCCGGCGTCGTCAGACGGCCTTGGGCATTGACGTTGAGCTGCAGGTCGACACCATTCGGGCTTGGGGAAGCGCCGATGACGCCGGCTGCGGCCTGCACGTTCTGCTGGCGGATGGCGTCGGAAACATCGCTTGCGGCCAGATCATGCTCGGCAACCTTCTGCGGGTCGAGCCATACGCGCATGGAATAGTCGCCTGCGCCGAAGACCTGCACCTGGCCGACACCTTCGATGCGGGCGAGGCGATCCTTGACGTTCAGCGTCGCATAGTTGCGCAGATAGGTGATGTCATAATCGTCGGTCTTCGAGACGAGGTTGACGACCATGATGAAGTCCGGCGAACTTTTGACGGTGGTGATGCCGAGTGCGCGGACTTCCGCCGGCAGCCGCGGTTCGGCCTGCGACACGCGGTTCTGTACCAGCTGTTGCGCCTTGTCGGGGTCGGTGCCGAGCTTGAAGGTCACGGTCAGCGTCAGCACGCCGTCCGATGTCGCCTGGCTGCCCATATAGAGCATGTCCTCGACGCCGTTGATCTGTTCTTCCAGCGGTGTCGCGACGGTTTCAGCGATAACGGTCGGGTTCGCACCGGGATAGGTGGCGCGCACGACGACAGATGGCGGAACGACTTCGGGATATTCCGAAATCGGCAGGGCGCGCATGCCGAGAAGGCCTGCCACCACAATCAGGATCGACAACACGCCGGCGAATACCGGCCGGTCGACAAAAAATCTGGAAATATTCATATCCAGTCCCTCTCCGGGTCTTTGGGAATGCGAAGGCCGTTCCGGCGGCAACCCTGCCGCCGGTGAAGGCCGGTTCTGTCTAAGGGGGCGTCTCGCGACAGCGCGGGACGCCTGCTGATCAAAGGGGAGGGTTACTGCGAAGCAGCAACCTTGTCTTCCGTCTGCGGTGCGATGGTCGCGCCGGGGCGAATGCGTTGCAGACCGTTGACGACGATCGTATCGCCGGCGGCAAGGCCGCTTTCGATGATGCGCTGGCCGTCGGCCGGTGCGCCCGGCTTGATCTGGCGGTAGCTCACCTTGTTTTCGGCGTCCACCACGAAGACGAACCGCTTGTCCTGATCCGTGCCGATGGCCCGGTCGCTGATGACGATGCGGTTTTCCGGCTTCGGTTCACCCATGCGTACCCGCACGAACTGGCCGGGGATCAGCCTGCCGTCCGGATTTTCAAAGACGGCGCGGACACCGATGGTGCCGCTTGCCGAATCCACCTGGTTGTCGATCAGGTGCAGCGTACCCTTGATCGGCGTACCCTCATCCGAAAGCGTGCCGATTTCCACCGGGATCTGTTCGAGGGCGGGCAGGGCGTCATCGGTTTTCGGCAGTTCGGCAAGCGCCCTGGCTACAACGCCTTCGCTGGCGTTGTAGCTGGCATAGATCGGGTTGACCGATACCAGCGTCGTGAGCGCCGGCGAGGTAGAGCCGGCAGCGACGAGGTTGCCGGCGGTGATTTCGATCCTGCCGACCCGGCCGGAAACCGGAGCGCGGATTTCGGTGTAACCGAGATCGAGCTCAGCCGTGGTGAGTGCTGCGCGGGCAGCGCGAAGCTGGGCTTGCGCATCCGCAAACGAGCTTTGCCGCTGGTCGAGATCGCTCTGGGAAATGGTGCGGTTGTCGGAAAGCCGGCGGCCACGCTCCAGTTCCGTTTTTGCAAGGCTTACCTTGGCTTCGGCGGAAGCGACCTGTCCCTCAGCACCGGCAACAGCGGCCTGATAGGGGGCCGGGTCGATGGTGAAGAGTGGGTCGCCTTCCTTGACGAGCGCACCTTCGCGGAAATGCACGGCCTTGATCTGGCCGGCGACGCGGGAGCGGATCTGCACCCGGTCGACGGCTTCGAGACGGCCGGAAAATTCTTCCCAGCGCATCACGTCGCGGCTTTCCACCTTGGCGACGGTGACCGGGATTGCCGGTGTTTCAGCCGGCGTGGAAGCGGCCGTCGCGTCACGGCTGGTGGGGAGGTCGAAAAACAGTGCTGCGGCTGCAACGGACATGGCAAGCCCGATACCGGCGCCCGTCAGGGCCCGGCGCTTTGTGTTCAGCGTCATGGGTATCTCCTTGGCCCCCGATCGGGAGCAGGTCGTTCATAAATAAATGCGAATTTTCAGTGTTTTAACTGGTCAACGAAAGTCTTGAACTCCGAACAGACGGATGAGACCCATCCGCCGCCCTCTCCTTGATAAAGCCCCGTCCAGCCGATGCCGGCGGGGAAAACATGGCTCCGGACGCTGACACCCGAGGCGATGAGGCGGTCTCCATAATTGACCGTTTCGTCGCGCAGAGGGTCATCCTCGGCGGTAAAGATCAGCGCCGGCGCCACCCGGTTCAGCCGCGTGCACTGGCAGGGCGCGGCATAGGGGTGGAAAAACCCGCACGCCTTGGCAAGGTAATGGCTCCAGCCATCGGCCCAGCGCTGGCGCATGCCGATCCTGTCCGCGTTGCGGAAGGATTCCGTCGTCATCATCGGGTCGATCATAGGCGACAGAAGAATCTGGCCTGCGAGTTTGCCCGGCATGCGGTCACGGGCCTTCAAGGCAAGCCCCGCCGCCACATTGCCGCCTGCCTCTTCGCCGGCCACGAACAGCAGCGATTTCGCGCCGCCATAATGTTTACGATCCCGGCTCAGATGATCGAGCGCCTCATAGGCGCAGTCGATAACCATCGGAAACTCGTTGCCGGACGGCTTGCTATAATCGGCTTCCACGACCACCGCGCCGCTTTCGGCAAGCGCGCGGGCCACCGGAAGCTCGGGGCAATTACCGCCCGGCTCAAGACCGGGTTGCAGAAACGATCCGCCGCGCAGGTAAAGCACCACGGGCGGCTGGCTGCAAAGCTTTGCACCCTCATATCGGCGCACGGAAAGCTGGGATGCGAGGCCCCCGCAGCTTTTGATGTTTTCCCAGTGCGCGTTCATCTGATCCGGTCCCGTGCACCACCATGAGAGGCGCACCATATTTGCAAAATCTGAAATTCATATTATTGTTCGGAGAAAAACGATCAAGTGCTCTAAAATGAAAACACTATTCCATAAAGACGGATAATCTCATCATGGATCAGCTCTCCGCCATGCGGGTTTTTACGCGGGTCGTGGAAACCGGCAATTTCAGCCGCGCCGCGACAGCGCTGAATATGCCGAAGACCACCGTCACCAACATGGTGCAGGCGCTGGAGGCGCATTTGCACACCACACTTCTCAACCGCACCACGCGCCGGGTGATGCTGACAACGGACGGCGCTCTCTATTATGAGCGGGCCTCACAGATTTTATCGGAAATCGAAGAACTTGACGGCAGCATGTCCAGCGCGCAGGTGCAGCCCTCCGGCCGGTTGCGGGTGGAAATGGCCGGTGTCTTCGCGGACTTGGTGGTTATCCCACATCTTTGCGAATTTTACCAGCGTTATCCGCAAATCCGCCTCGACCTCGGTGTCGGTGACCGTCTGGTCGATTATATAGCGGAGAATGTCGACTGTGCGCTGCGCGTCGGCGTGCTGCGCGATCAGTCGCTGATTGCCCGTAAAGTGGGCGAACTCCGGTTCGAGACATTCGCCTCGCCGTCCTACATCGAAAATTTCGGCATGCCGCAAGAGCCGGAGGATCTGGAGAAGGAACATTATTCGGTGGGCTACCTCAATGCCACCACCGGTCAGATCATGCCGGCCTCCTTCGATAACGGTGTGCGCAGCGTCGAGCTGACCCCGAATTATGTCGTCTCGGTCAATGACAGCCGTACCTATCTCAATGCCGCGCTGGCCGGCATGGGTATCGTGCAGCTTCCCGTCTTCATGGTAAAGGATGCGCTTTCGCGGGGAGAACTGGTGCCGGTGCTTTCCGAATGGCGACGGGAGGCGATGCCGATCTATGTGGTTTACCCGCAGACCCGGCATGTAACCAACAAGGTGCGCGTTTTTGTCGATTGGCTTGCCAAATTGGTGCACGGCCTGGTCTGAGGCGGCCAGTCACCGCCCGACCCTTGCTGCGACAAAATCGATGAAGGCGCGAACGCGGGCGGCCAGGTGTTCATGACCGGCATAAACCGCGTGGATCACTTCCATCTCCTCTGCATTGTAGTCTTCCAGAACCGGCACGAGCAGGCCCGCCTCGATATCCGGCTCGATATGAAATTCGCCGACCCTTCCCAGCCCCAGGCCCGTCAGGCAGAGCCTTCGCATGGCCATGCCGCTGTTGACCGAGACGTTGCCCTTGACAGGCAGGCGGTAGACTTGCGCAGAGCCGGGGTTGCGAAACGGCCATTCGTTGAGGCTGCGGCTGAAATTGAAGCTGAAGCAATTGTGCCGCGCCAGATCCTGCGGTTTTTCCGGCATGCCGTGTCGTTCGATATAGGCGGGGGAGGCGACGATGACGCGACGGACTTCCTTCAGCTTTCTCGCCTTCAGCGATGAATCTCCCATGGCGCCCGAGCGGATGGCGATATCGGTGCGTTCCTCGATCAGCCTGATGACGCCGTCGGTCAGGGAGATATCCAGCTCGATTTCCGGATAAAGCGACAAAAATTCCGGCGCAAGCGGCAGGAGATAACGTTCGCCGAAGCCCAGAGTGGCGTTAACGCGCAAAAGGCCTCGCGGCACCACCTTGCCGCCGCTCGCCACGATCTGCTCGGTCTCGGCTATGTCGGCGAGAATGCGCCTTGCCCGGGCCAGATAGACTTCACCTTCCGGTGTGAGCGTGACAAGCCGGGTGGAGCGGGCGAGCAGCCGGGTGCCGAGGCGGTCTTCGATGCGGGTGACGAGCTTGCTGACGGCGGACGGTGAAAGCTGCAGCCTGCGCCCGGCGGCGGAAAAGCTGCCGAGTTCGGCCGCCGCCACGAAGACTTCCATTTCTCCGGCCCTGTTATCCATCGCCGCACCGCCTTTGAAATAAATTCAAAGGTATTTGTCCCACCTT
Source organism: Agrobacterium sp. ST15.13.013 (assembly GCF_027956525.1). NCBI lineage: Bacteria > Pseudomonadati > Pseudomonadota > Alphaproteobacteria > Hyphomicrobiales > Rhizobiaceae > Agrobacterium > Agrobacterium sp. ST15.13.013. The sequence continues at coordinate 2,465 of NZ_JAQKGP010000023.1, read as the reverse complement.
GCCGATTATCATGCAAGTCCCCTTCGCCCATATTGCGTCCATAGATTTGATCCAACCGGACAGCATCGCTGTCCAAATGATCCAAACCGACAGCGTTGCTGTCCAGAACGCCCGCGATCTCGCTCCGGGCGAAGAGGTATTCGTCATGCCATTGGCCATATTTGCCCTGACGATCGCGGCCTATGCGATCGGCACCACGGAGTTCGTGATTGTCGGTCTTCTGCCGACGGTCGCGACCGATCTTCACATCACCCTGCCGCTCGCCGGCCTCATTGTCAGCGTCTACGCGCTGGGCGTCACCTTCGGTGCGCCGATCCTGACGGCGCTGACGGGCAGGATCGAAAGAAAGCCGCTGCTGCTGGGCCTGATGGCCCTGTTCATCATAGGCAATAGCGCTGCGGCCCTGTCGCCGAGCTATGAGATGCTGCTTGTCGCCCGCGTCATCGCCGCTTTCGCCCATGGCGTCTTTTTCTCGGTCGGTTCCACCATCGCCGCCGATCTCGTGCCGGAAAACCGTCGGGCTTCCGCCATTGCGATGATGTTCATGGGGCTCACGGTCGCCATCGTCACCGGCGTTCCGCTCGGCACCTATATCGGGCAGGTCTTCGGCTGGCGCGCCACCTTCTGGGCCGTCACCGCCCTTGGCGTCATTGCTTTCCTGGGCATTGCCGCGCTTCTGCCAAGCACGCTCAAAAAGGCGCCGCCGGCGAGCCTCTTCGATCAGGTTCGTGTTCTCGGTTCCGGCCGGCTGCTCATCGTTTTCGCCATGACCGCGCTCGGCTACGGCGGCACCTTCGTCGCCTTCACCTTCCTTGCACCGATCCTGCAGGATGTGACCGGCTTTTCGGAAAAGAGCGTCAGCCTGATCCTCGTGCTTTATGGCGTCGCCATTGCAGCCGGCAATATCGGCGGCGGCAGGATCGCCAACCATAACCCGGCCAAGGCGCTGATCGGTCTTTTCCTGGCGCAGGCCATCGTGCTGCTCGTCTTTTCCTTCACCGCCTTCTCGCCGATGCTGGCGCTCATCACGCTTGCGGCGCTTGGTTTCCTGTCCTTCGCGAATGTTCCCGGCCTGCAGCTTTATGTGGTGCAACTTGCCAAGGAGCATCGCCCCGGTGCCGTCGATGTCGCCTCGGCGCTCAACATCGCCGCGTTCAACTTCGGCATCGCCATTGGCGCATGGCTTGGCGGTCTGGTGGTGGAATCGCCGATGGGTCTTGCCGCAACCCCCTGGGTTGGCGCCATCCTCGTCGCCGTCGCCCTGCTGCTCACCCTCTGGAGCAGCGCACTCGACCGCCGCGCCGCGCTGACGCTGAAAACCGCCTGAGCTTTCACAAGATTCCCGGCCATACCCCAAGCTGGCCGGATAACCCCAAAGGAGAAAATATATGTTTGATGTCACCGCGAATGGCGTTTCGATCCCGGCGCTCGGCTTCGGCACGTTTCGTATCCCCGGCGCCGATGTGCTGCGCATCGTTCCCCATGCGCTGAAGGCCGGCTTTCGCCATATCGATACCGCCCAGATCTACGGCAACGATGCCGAGGTCGGCGAAGCCATTGCTGCTTCGGGCGTGGCGCGCAGCGAGGTGTTTCTCACCACCAAGGTCTGGGTCGAGAATTACAGGCACGATGCCTTCCTCGCCTCCGTGGATGAGAGCCTGAAAAAGCTGAAGACCGACTATGTCGACCTGCTGCTGCTGCATTGGCCGAATGAGGCGGTTTCGCTTGCCGAACAGATCGGCGCGCTGAACGCGGTGAGGCAGGCCGGCAAGGTTCGCCATATCGGCGTTTCCAATTTCAGCACGGCGCTGATGGCCGAGGCGGTGAAGCTGTCCAGAGCCCCGATCGTGACCAACCAGATCGAATACCACCCCTATATCGATCAGGATGTGGTTATCGCCGCGGCAAAGGCCGCCGGTATGTCGGTGACGGGGTATTACGGCATGGCCGATGGCAAGGTCTTCACCGATCCGGTGCTGAAAGAAATCGCCGCAGGCCGTGGCAAGTCGGTGGCGCAGGTGGTGCTGCGCTGGCTCGTGCAGCAGCCGGGTGTCGTCGCATTGTCGAAAACGGTCAGCGAAGCCCGCGTCGATGAAAATCTCGCCATCTTCGACTTTGAACTTTCTGCCGATGAAATGGCGGCGATCCATGCGCTCGCCGGACCGGATGGCCGCATTGTTTCGCCGGACGGGCTTGCGCCTGTCTGGGACGAAGCTGCCTGACAATGAGAGCCGGGGAGGGAACGCTCTTCCCGGTTTTCTTAGTGTGAGAAATCTTCGCGCATTGCGCATGGCGATGCGCATCACAGCCCATAGAAACGATGCATCTCACATCGGACGTGGTGACGATTTATCCGTCTTTTTTTCTGTCCGACTTGAGAGATAGGTGACGTTTTGTACCGGAGACATGGGTAACACTTTTCGCTTTGCGGGAGGTGTTGATGCCGTGGAGAGAGACTTCGGTTA